>DASQER010000223.1:0-3544 GCA_035633575.1 Thermoleophilaceae bacterium | reverse complement strand
CAGCCCGAACCCCTCGTGGCGGGAGGCCTGCACGTACACCGATGCGCGCCGGTAGAGCTCCTCCAGGTCCTCGTCGGAGATCCACCCCGTGAACTCCACGTTGGGCGGCGCGAGCGACCGCAGGTGATCGATGGCGTCGTCGTGTGCCTTGCCGACGAACACGAAGCGCAAGTCCGGCAGCTCACGCGCCGCCTCCACGAACGGCTGGTGGCCCTTCTGCATCAGAGTCGTCTTGACCAGGTGGCCCACGGTGAGAGCGATCGGCTCGCGCGCGCGGCTCTCGTCCAGGGGGCCGAACGGGTCCGGCACCCCGTGGTGCACCACCGTCACCGACTCGGGTGGGATGGGGGTGTTCGCCGCGATCTCCGATCGGCTGTACTCGGAGTTGGTGACCAGCCGCTTCGCCCGCCGCATGATCCAGCGGCTGGCCCACCGGCGCAGGCCGCCCTGCTGGTAGCCGTAGCCGATGTCGGGCATGTTCGCCGTGTCGAAGCCGCCGATGATCTGAACCGACGGCTTGCGCAGCAGCCACGCCAGGGTCATCGGGAAGAACGTGTGCCAGGAGGCGAACCAGCCGAACACCAGGTCGGCGCGCAGCACGGCCGGCACGATCCTGAGGAGGTTGGGCACACGGCCGGGCTGGTAGAGGTCCTCCACCTCGTACCGGGAGGCGAGGATCTCGCGGTCGATCGCCACGAAGCTCGCCTTGCGGCTGTGCACGTACAGGAGACGGGGTCTCACGCCGGTACCGGCTCCCGGGCTTCGACGAAGGCGCCGTGCCACTCGGAGAGCTCGAGCAGGCAGTAGAGCACGGCCTTGTGGTCGGCGCGGCCGCGGCGGTGCTCGTCCACGAGCCGGGCGGCGGCGCCCGGCTCGATCAGGTCCGCCAGCGCCGAGCCGCGGGCGTAGCGGCGCTCCACCTCGCGCCCGAGCGAGGCGCGCAGCCAGTCGTCGTAGGGGGTGGCGAAGCCGTGCTTCCCGCGGTTCACGATCTCGGGCGGGAGCAGGCGCCGCATGGCCTGCCTGTGCAGGCGCTTCGGCCGGCCCGGGCGGACCCGCCGGCTCGCGGGGATGCGCTCGACGAAGCGCAGCAGCTCCAGGTCGAGGAACGGAACGCGCAGCTCGAGGCCGGCGGCCATCGACATCTTGTCGTTGCAGAGCAGGATCCCGTCCGGCAGGAACATGTGCGTGTCGAGGTGGAGCGCCTGCTCGAGCAGGCCGCGCCCCGACACGTCGCCGAGGATGGCGCGGGCGGTGGCGAGGCGCTCCTGCTCCGCCTCGGCGCCGGGGCCGAGCAGCGCCGTGCGCGCCCGGGCGTCCGTGATCTCCACGAGCCGCAGCAGCCGCTGGGCGTCTCCGCGCCCGCCGAGCACGTGAGCGAGCCGCCGCGCGCTGGCCGCCCTCGGCAGCGCCCGCGCGAGCGCCGCGGCGGGCGTGGCCGTGGCGGCCGGCACCAGCTTCAGGGGCTGCAGCAGCGCGGCGGCCTGGTGGCGCCCGTAGCCGCCGTGCGGCTCGTCGGCGCCCTGGCCCGCGAGCACCACCTTCACGTGCTGCGCGGCGAAGCGCGAGAGCTGGAGCAGCGCCGGGGCGCTCGGGATGCCGCACGGCTCCTCGAGCCTCGGCACGCAGCGGGCCAGCTCGGTGAGGAAGTCGGTCTCGTGCATCGCCGTGTCGTGGTGGTCGGTGCCGACGACGCGCGCGGTCTCGGCGGCCAGCTCGCGCTCGTCCACCACCTCGCCGTGGCCGGGGAAGCCGATCGTGAACGTGGTCGGGGGCGTGCCGGAGCGCAGCTTCATGGCGGCCACGACGGCCGCGCTGTCCACGCCGCCCGAGAGGAACGCGCCGTAGGGGACGTCGGACATCATCTGGCGCTCGACGGCGTCGGTGAAGCGCTCGGCCAGCTGGCCGTCAAGCTCGTCGTCCTCCCCGGCAAACGGCGCACCCGGCGCCTCGCGCCAGCTCGTGACCCGCGGGCTTCCCTCGTCCTGAACGACGAGCAGTGAGGCCGGCGGCAGCTTCTGGATGCCCTGGAACAGCGTGCGGGGCGAGGGCACGAAGCGGCAGGCGAGGTAGTGGTCGAGCGCGGTCCGGTCGACCTCCGGCTGCAGGAGGCCGGCGGCGAGCAGCGCGCCGATCTCGGAGGCGAGCGCCACGCGGCGGCCGTCGGTCCACCAGTAGAGCGGCTTCACGCCGAGGGCGTCGCGGGCCGCGACCAGGCGGCGCTCGCGGTCGTCCCAGAGCGCGAAGGCGAAGATGCCGTTGAGGTGGCGCACGCAGTCGAGGCCGTGCTCCTCGTACGCGTGCACCACGACCTCGCTGTCGGAGTTCGTGGCCCAGCGGTGGCCGCGCGCCTCCAGGGCCTTGCGCAGCTCGCGGTGGTTGTAGATCTCGCCGTTGACGATCGCGGTCACGCGGCCGTCCTCGGAGTCGAGCGGCTGCTCGCCGCCCTCGACGTCGATGATCGCCAGCCGCGTGTGGGCCAGCGCGAGCGGTCCGATCCGCCTCAACGCGTCGCCATCCGGGCCACGGTGGCGCAGCGCCTCGACCATCCGCTCCGCCGCGTGCTGGCCCGACGTGCCGGCCGGATCGAGGATTGCTCCGATCCCGCACATGCCCCGCTGATGATGTCAGGGCCACCCGTCGCTCCCTTGTCACAGTCGCGTCTGGAGCCTTGCGCCGCCGCTCCGGAGCATCGGTCCCGACCGTTCAGCTGACCCAAGGGGGACCAACATGCACCGCCTGTTCGGACGTGTCCACGCCGCGCTCCTGAGCGCCCGCGGCCAGGGGACCGTGGAGTACGTCGCGCTGATCCTGCTAGTCGCGCTCGTGATGGCCGGAGTGGTGGCCGCGATGAAGGGCTTCAAGACCGACGAGGGCAAGGAGCTCGGCGACGTGATCATCGGGAAGATCAAGGAGGCGGTGCGGAAGGTGCAGTTCTGAGGGGCGGACCGGCCGCGGCCCGGCGGTCGCTTGACAGCTCAGTCCTCGCGCTGAGATGGTCGGCTCCCGCGAACGGATCGAGGAGCAGCCATGGCAGGCAAGCGCGAGGACGCAACACTGCTGGTCGAGCTGGCGAAGTGGGGCGCGATGATCGGTCTTCCCGAAGCCAGCAGAGAGATCTTCGCCGACGACTTCGACCGAGAGGGAGCGAACGCCCTCGACCCGGAAGTGCAGACGGTCCTCTTCTTCAACGAGACGATCGGGACACTGGTGAAGAACGACCTCCTCGACCGCGACCTCGTCTACGACTGGCTGTGGGTGTCGGGGTCGTGGGATCGCGTTGGTGCCGCCGCGCGCGCGGCACGCGAGCAGGCGGGCGTACCGGAGCTGTTCGAGAACTTCGAGGCCCTTGCCCAGGGCCAGAGCCGGGCCTAGGCACGCGCCCGCGGGGTCGGGCCCGCGTTCCGACCCGCATGCGACCATACGCGCCCATGGCGGCCCCTGACCGTTCGCTTCCCGTCGCCGTCTTCGACTCCGGAGTCGGCGGGCTCACCGTGCTGCACGAGTGCCTCGTGTCGCTTCCGCACGAGGACTTCCTCTACCT
>DASQER010000222.1:0-3101 GCA_035633575.1 Thermoleophilaceae bacterium | reverse complement strand
GAGCACCTCGACCTCCCCTACACCTTCGAGGCGATGGCCGAGGCGGGCTCGATGCTCGGCTCCGGCGCGATCATCGTGGTGGACGACTCGGAGCCGCTCGTGCCGCTGGCGCTGCGGCTCGCCGAGTTCTACCGCCACGAGTCCTGCGGCAAGTGCGTGCCCTGCCGCGAGGGCACCAACTGGACCGTGAAGATGCTCGAGCGCATCGACGAGGGCGAGGGCACGCCGATGGACCTCGACATCCTCGAGCAGGTCCAGGGCAACATCATGGGCAACTGCCTGTGCGTGCTCGGCGACTCGATGGCGATGCCGGTCTCGTCGATGCTGAAGCACTTCCGCGAGGAGTTCGAGGAGCACATGGAGGAGGCACGAGCGCGCCCGGAAGCGGGGCACGCGTAGGAGATGGCCCGCCCCGAGCAGAACTGGATCACGTTCGAGATCGACGGCAAGCAGGTACGCGCGCCGAAGGGCTCGATGCTCGTCGACGCGGCCAAGCACGGCGACGTCGAGATCCCCTACTTCTGCTACGAGCCGAAGCTGGGCCAGCCCGTCGGCGCCTGCCGCATGTGCCTGGTCGAGATCGAGGGCATCCCGAAGCTCCAGACCTCCTGCTCCACGCCGGTGCGCGACGGCATGGTCGTGATCACGACGTCCGATCGCGTCAAGCAGGCGCAGAACGCGGTGGTCGAGTTCCTGCTCGTGAACCACCCGCTCGACTGCCCGGTCTGCGACAAGGGCGGCGAGTGCCCGCTCCAGGACATCTCGTTCGGGTGGGGCGCCGGGCGCTCGCGCTTCATCGAGCCGAAGCGCCACTTCAAGAAGCCGCTCGAGCTGTCGCCGCTCGTGGCGATCGACCGCGAGCGCTGCATCCTCTGCTACCGCTGCGTGCGCTTCTCCCAGGAGGTGGCCGAGGACCACCAGCTGGTGTTCCTCGACCGCGCCGACCACACCTTCGTGGGCACCCACGACGGGCGCCCCTACGTGGCGCCGTTCAGCGGCAACATCATCGAGCTCTGCCCGGTGGGCGCGCTCACCTCCACCGCCTACCGCTTCCGGGCGCGCCCGTGGGAGATCGAGAACTCGGGCACGGTCTGCACGCTCTGCCCCTCGCAGTGCAACGTGGAGCTCACGATCCGCGACGACGCCAAGGTCGTGCGCGTGCTCGCGCGCGACAACGAGGAGGTCGACGACGGCTGGCTCTGCGACAAGGGCCGCTTCGCCTATCAGTCGTTCGGCGCGCCGGAGCGGATCACCGCCCCGATGCTGCGCATCGGGGGCTTCCTGCGCGAGACGACCTGGGAGCGTGCGCTCGCCGAGGCCACCCAGGCGCTCGAGCGCTCCGGGGAGAACACCGTCGCCCGCGTCGGTGGCCGGGCCACGAACGAAGAGGGCTTCCTCGTCCAGCACCTGCTGCGCAGGGGGCTCGGCTCGCCCCACGTGACCTCGGGGCCCGCGCCCACCCCCGCGCACGCGCGTGCGCTCGCGCGCGTGGACCTGTCGGCCCGCGTCTCCGACATCGACCACGCGGGCGCGATCCTCGTGCTCGACACCGAGCTGGTGGACGAGGCGCCGATCCTCGACCTGCGCGTGCGCAAGGCCGTGCGCCGCAACGGCGCGAGGCTCGTCGTCGCCTCGAGCCGCCCCTCGACGCTCGACCCGAACGCGCAGGCGGCGCTGCGCTTTGCGCCCGGCGCGGCCGAGGCCGCGTTGGCGGCCCTCGCCTCGGCGCTCGGCTCGCCGCGCGCGGGCGACGCCTCGCTCGACGAGCTGGCCAGCCGCGCCGGCGCCTCCCGCGGCTTCATCCCGGGCCGGCCGCAGCTCTCGTACTCGAACGGCGCCGGCCCCGCGGGCGGCGGCGACGCCGTGCGCGCGGCGGCCCACGTGTTGCGCGACGCCGATGACGTGGTGGTCGTGTGGGGCGAGCGGGTCTTCGGCGGCGAGCGCGGCGCCCAGGCCGGCGAGGCGCTGCTGGCCGTCGCGGCGGCGCTCGGCATCGCGGACAGGCGCGAGTCGGGCCTGATCGCCGTGCCGGCCGAGACGAACGGGCGCGGGCTGCGCGAGGTGGGCTGCTCCCCCGGCCTCGAGCCGGGGCTGGCCGACGCCTCCACGCCCGGCGATCCCGACTCGGCACGCGGCGCCCTGCTGCTGCTCGAGACGGACGCGCCGGAGCCGGTCATGGCGCGCGCGAGCTCGGTGATCGCGTTCGCCCAGTTCCGGACGGAGGCGCTCGAGAGCCAGGCCGACGTGGTCTTCCCGGCCGAGATCTACCCGGAGAAGGAGGGCACCGTCACGCACCCGGACGGGCGCGTACAGCGCGTGCGCCAGGCGCTTGGGCAAGCGGGCGAGGTGCGCGCGGGCTGGAGCGTGCTCGTGGAGCTGTGCGAGCGGCTCGGCGCGAGCACCGGCGCGCTCTCCTCTCCGATGGTCACCGCGCTCGTGGCCGACGCCGTGCCGTTCTACGCGGGGCTGACGCTCGACGAGATCGGCGGCGACGGCGTGCGCTGGCAGGACCGCGACGCCGCCTCGGCGCTGCCGCAGGCCGAGCCGTCGAGCGAGCCGCTCGAGGAGCCGCCGCCCGCGCACGAGGGGCTCGTGCTGGCCGGGGCGCCCACGCTCTGGGCGGGCTCCGAGATCGAGCACTCGCCGTCGCTGCGCTTCCTCGCCAGCGGTG
The DNA here is from genome assembly GCA_035633575.1 of Thermoleophilaceae bacterium. Taxonomy (GTDB): domain Bacteria; phylum Actinomycetota; class Thermoleophilia; order Solirubrobacterales; family Thermoleophilaceae; genus JACVRW01. The sequence continues at coordinate 430 of DASQER010000222.1, read as the reverse complement.
AGAAGGCCTGGCTCTCCGTGGAGGACGCCCGCCGCCTCGGCGTGGAGAGCGGCGACGAGGTCGAGCTCGCTGTGAACGGCGATAGCCTGAGCGCCGTCGCCGTGGTGCGCACCGCCGTGCCGGCAGGCAGCGTCTTCCTCTCGCCGCCCGCGCTCGTGGAGGGACCGGTGGAGGTCAGGGCGCAGCAGGCGGTGGCGTCCTGATGGACGGCGGCCTCGAGAGCACGTTCGTCCTGATCGTCAAGGCGATCGTGATCTTCGCGTTCGTGCTCCAGATCGTGCCGCTGATCCTGCTGCTCGAGCGCAAGCTGCTGGGCCGCTTCCAGTCGCGCATCGGGCCGAACCGGGTGGGCCCGCGCGGCCTGCTCCAGCCGTTCGCCGACGTGCTCAAGCTGCTCTCGAAGGAGAGCTCCACGCCGGAGACCGCGGTG
>DASQER010000221.1:0-5813 GCA_035633575.1 Thermoleophilaceae bacterium | reverse complement strand
CCGGTGAGGGCGAGCATCCCCTCGATGACCATGTGGTAGAGCGTGATCGCCTCGACCAGCATCTCGAGGTCCTCGGGCTTGCGGGCCAGGTGGTCCACCCGGCTCTTCAGCATCACGTCGAAGAGCTCGTTGAACTCGGGGTTCACGTGCTCGATCGTCTCGGCGAGGCGGCCCTGCAGCGAGTCGGCCTCGAGCACGCCGACCTCCTCGTAGAAGCGGTTGAAGAAGCGTACGTGGCGAGCCTCGTCGGCGATCTGGGTGCAGAGGAAGACCTGCATCTCCTCGGTCGGCGCCGCGCGCATCATCGGGCCGAGCTCCTCGGCGACCTTCTGCTCGCCGATGAAGAACGAGCTGAGGCCGTACATGCGCTGGAAGCGCTCCTCCTCGGGGATTCGCTCGTGCCAGTCGATCCGGTCCTGCGTGAAGTCGATGTCCTGCGTGGCCCACTGCTGGCGCTCCCAGAGCAAGTAGAGCTGCTCGTAACTGAGCAGATTCACCTCGCCGCGGTCGGCGGACTCCATCAGCCCGGGGTCGCTGGTGGCCTGGAAGTCCGCGCGATCGGTCCGGTCGGTAACTGAATCGCTCACGGCAGCGCAGATTACCGGATGGCTGGCTGGCCAGCCAGACACGCTAGGGGCCGGGCTCGGCCGTCGCCTCGATTCGGACCCTGTTGCCCGCGCCGATCGGCCTGCCGACGATCGCCTCGCCGGGGCGCAGGCCGTCGATCGTGGTCGAGACGGAGCTGAGCTGGCCGCCGGCCCGGATGCCGACGTCGCCGAAGCGCAGCCCGTACTCGCGCCCGTCCTTCGAGCGCAGCTCCACCTGGATCGAGATGAAGGCGGGGACGCGCACCACCCGCGGCGTGATGCGGCCGTTCTCGGCGCTGAAGAGCGCGAGCGTGCGCGCCGGCTCCTCGTCGCCGGCGCCGCCGGGCTGGTCCTCGGGCGACTCGGCGGGCTCGGTCTCCGTCTCGGGCGCCTCCCGCTCGGTCTCTGTCGCGGCCGTCTCGGTCTCCGTGGTCAGGGTCTCGGCGGGCGTGGTGGAGGGCGTCGTTGCCGCCGGCTCCTCGTCGTCACCACCGCATCCCGCAAGGGCCAGCACGAGCGCAATCGCTCCTGCGAGCACCGCATTTCGACTGAATTTCCGTGGGGAATTGCCGATCATGGAAGGTGTGGAGTCACACAATGCAGCGGCCATGGACATACGGTAATCGTCTTCTCGGCTACGACCCGCTCCGCCGGCGGGTGTGGGTCTGCGGCCAGCGCGTCCACCACGGCGCCACCGGCCTCTTCCTCGCCGCGATCGGCGCGGCCCTCGTCGCGCACGACTGGGAGGACCGCCCGATCTGGTTCCAGAGCGGCGCGCAGGACCAGCCTTAAAGGGAGAACGTCCCGCCCGGGTCCAGCACCTCGACCGTCGTTCTGCCGCCCGTCCGCTGCTCCACGTCCGACTTGAACGCCTGAGCGTCCGTCTCGATCGGCGGGAAGGTGTCGTAGTGGCACGGGATCACCGTGCGGGCCCCGATCCACTCGCAGGCGACGGCCGCGTCGTGGCGGTCCATCGTGTAGTGGCCGCCGATGCACACGAGGGCGGCGTCGAGGTCGTCGCGCTCGCCCGCCAGCCGGATGTCCGAGAAGAGCCCGGTGTCGCCCACGTGGTAGACGGTCCTGCCGCCCAGGTTGATCACGAGGCCGGCCGGCGTGTGCACGGTGCCGTTCGGCGAGGTGGCCGTGTGCCAGGCGGGGGTGAGGCGCACCCAGCCGCCGTCGAACTCGACGGTCCCGCCGATGTTCGGGTCCGCCACGTTCTCGAGGCCCTGCTCGCCGAGCTCGTTCGCCAGCTCCACGATCGCGACGACCTGCGCGCCCGTGCGCTTGCCGATGTCCACCACGTCGCCGTAGTGGTCGGGGTGGCCGTGGGTCAGGAATATGTGGGTCGGCTCGAGCTCGGAGGCCTCCGCGGCGGCCTTCGGATTGCCGGTCAGGAAGGGATCCACGAGCACTCGCGTGTCGCCCTCCGTCAGCTCGAAGCAGGCATGGCCCAGGAAGCGGATGTCCACTGTCAGTTTCCTCCGGTCTCTGTTGGGTCTTCAGGGTCTTGGCGGTCTGCCAGCTCACGGGCGAGCTCCCAGCCGACGGCCACGCCGATCAGCATGCCCATGCGCGTCTCCTCCGCGATCAGGGTCTCTATGCGCGCCGCGCGTGCGGCCTCGTCGGGGTCGGCGACGGCCGAGCGCACCTCGGACTGATGGGCCGGGCCGAACCAGCCGCCCTCGTCGAGGGCGTGCGCCAGCACGAGCTGCAGCTGCGGGGCGGCCGCCGAGAGGAGCCGCTCGGCGCCCGCGAAGCGCTCGGGATCCGACAGGGCGCGCACGGCGGCCTCCACCTGCTCGTCGGAGAACACTACGCGCTCTTCCTGGTGAACCGGGGCAGCAGCAGCCCGAGCGCCGACCCGGCCAGCGCGCCGCCCACCGCGGCCGCGATGTTGGCCTCCTGGGTGGTGAGCGAGAGCAGCACGAGCACCGCGGCGATCACGTACACGCCGAGCAGGTCGTTCTCGCGGTCGTCGCCGCGCCGGGCCGCCAGCCGGTCGTCCACCAGCCACGCGCAGAGCAGCCCGAGGGCCGCCCCGTTGGCGCCCATCACCGGCCAGAGCGGCGGGTTCGCGAGCAGCGGCGGGATCTCGAGCAGCGCCGCCAGCGCGGCGCCGGCCGCGCCGGCCAGGACTAAGGTCGCCACCACGGCGACGGGCCCGAAGCGACGCTCGAGAAGCGTGCCGAAGATGCCCACCGCGACGAGCGCCACGAAGGCGTACCCGAGCTGGTCGGCGTGCAGGAAGGGCGTGACGAACCAGCGCCAGACCTGGTCGTCCACCAGGTCCGACACGAGCAGGTAGCCGAGGTCGAGGCTGGGCCTCGCCGCGTAGGCCAGCACCCCGAGGACGCTGACGAGGATGAGGCCGAAGGTGGCGTAGGGCCGCGTGTCCGGGGCGATGCCGGCGATCTCCTCGGCGCGCAGCCGTGGGAGCTTCTTCGGCCGCTTGCGCCGCTTCGTCTCTGGTTCTCCGCTCGAGCGGTCGATCTTCGGCGCCCGCTTGCGGACCCGCTGCCCGCAGTACGGGCACTCGGTCACGTACGGGCTCACCTCGGAGCCGCAGTTCTTGCAGACGACGAAGAGGTCGGGCTGCGACACGGTGCCCCTCAGAGTACCCGGCGAGTCGCGCGCAAAAGGAACTACTCGCCCGGCGCCTCGGCGGGCTCCGGCACGGTCGCGTCGAGGATCTCCCGGACGACTTCGCGGAGGTCGTGGTTGGCCTCGTGGACCACCACCTGCCGCGACGCTCCGTTGCCGCGATCCAGGATCTCCTCGAGGCCGTCGAAGTCCGCCTCGGATCCGAGCTCCTCGGCATGCGGGCGCAGGCGGGCCATCACCCGCCGCGCCAGCTCCGGGACCGGCACCCGCTCCTTGTCGGGCAGGTCCACCAGGTACGCCCCGAGCCCGTGGCGCGCCGCCAGCCACTTGTTCTCGTCGAGCATCTCGTACGGGTAGTGCGAGAGCCCCTTGCCCTCGTCGTAGTGCTCGGCGAGCTCCTTCACCATGGCCTGGACCAGCGCGGCGAGCGCGAGCGTGTGCTCCACGCGCGTCTGCGAGTCCATCACGCGCACCTCGACGGTCCCGAAGTTCGGGTGCGGGCGCACGTCGTACCAGAGGTACGTGTAGTCGCCGATGACCTTCGACTGCATCATGAACTCGATCCGGCGCGCCCAGTCCGCGAAGTCGTCGTAGCGCGGCGGGATGCCCACGCGCGGGAACGCGCGGAAGATGGGCGTGCGCGTGGAGTCGAGCCCGGTGGTATCGCCGCGCCAGAACGGCGAGTTGGCCGACAGCGCCAGCAGCAGCGGCAGGTGCACGCGCATCCCGTTCGTGACGTGGATGGCCTTGTCGGGGTCGTCCAGGCCCACGTGCACGTGGATGCCGAAGATGATCTCCTGGCGAGCGACGAACTGGAGGCCTGAGATGATGTCGCGGTAACGGGGGCGCGCCACGATCCGCTGGTCCTCCCAGAGCGCGAACGGGTGCGTGCCGGCCGACCCGATCGCCAGGCCGTGCTGCTGCGCCACCTGGTTCACGGTACGACGCAGGGCGCGCAGCTGGTGGCCCGCCTCGGCCGTGTTGCGCACCGGGGTCGTCGCGATCTCGCAGACGGACTCCATCAACTCGGGCTTGACCTCGCCCTCGGTGGGTATCTCTGTGAGGTCGGCCAGCAGCCGCTCGATGGAGTTGGCGAGGTCGAGCGTCTCCTCGTCGACGATCATGAGCTCCTCCTCGATCCCGAGGGTGTAGGAGGGGCCCGTGAACCGGTGCTCCATCGCGGGCATCGTAACCGGACGGGGCGGCGTCAAAACGCGGCGGCCGAGCGGGTATAACCCTGGGACACGACAAGGAGTTCGGATGGCACTCGGCTACGACGGCAAGCTCTACATCCTCGCGTTCGACCACCGCGGGTCATTTCAGAAGAAGATGTTCGGGATCGAGGGCGATCCGACGCCCGAGCAGACGGACACGATCGCGGACGCGAAGCACCTGATCTTCGAGGGGCTGCTGAAGGCCGCCGAGGAGGGCGCGGAGCCCGGCTGCACCGGCTGCCTGGTGGACGAGCAGTTCGGCGCCCCCAGGCGGATCCAGCACGAGGCCAAGGAGCGCGGCCTCCTGCTCGCCATGCCGGTCGAGAAGTCCGGGCAGAACGACTTCGACTTCGAGTACGGCGAGGACTTCGGCGAGCACATCGAGAGCTTCGACCCCGACTTCTCGAAGGTGCTGGTCCGGTACAACCCGGAGGGCGACGCCGACATGAACCGGCTCCAGTCCGAGCGGCTCAAGCGGCTCGCGGACTGGCTCCACGAGCACGATAGGAAGTTCCTCTTCGAGCTGCTCGTGCCGGCCGAGGAGCACCAGCTCGAGAAGGTGGGCGGCGACTCGGACCGCTACGACACCGAGCTGCGCCCCGAGCTGATGCGCAAGGCGATCGTCGAGCTCCAGGACGACGGCATCGAGGCGGACATCTGGAAGATCGAGGGCATCGACTCCCAGGAGGACTGCGAGCACATCTCCCAGACCGCCCGCCGCGACGGCCGCGACGGCGTGGTGTGCGTGGTGCTGGGCCGCGGCGCTGACGACGCCAAGGTGGAGCACTGGCTCCGCACCGGGGCCCCCGTGGAGGGCTATGCGGGCTTCGCGATCGGGCGCACGATCTGGTGGGACGCGCTCAAGGGCTTCCTCGAGGGCGACATGGAGCGGGACGACGCGGTGCGCCAGATCGCCGACAAGTACCTGCGCTTCGTCCAGGTCTACAGGGAGGCAGCGCGGGAGCACGCGACCGCATGACGGTGTCGCTGCGCACCCGGCCACGCCGGGCGCTTGCGCTGAACGCCGTTGATAGCCTTCCGCCGAGCATGCGCATGAGGCAGTCACTGGCGCAGTTCGAGGAGGCCTTCCGCGAGGAGGCGGCCGAGTCGATCGTGCGCAGGGAGCGGCTCCGCAAGGTGGCCGCCCAGCGCTCCCGGGTCCGCCGGGTCGAGCGCACGCGCAAGGCCGGGTCCTTCCGCTTCACGTTCCTGGCCCTCTTGATCGTCGCGACGGCCGTGATCGTCACGGTCGTGATGTTCGAGACGCTGGCGATGCTCGCCGGCTAGCCACCTCGCTCGTTCGCCCGGCCGGCCGCGGCACCTCCGGCGTCTACAGCAGCGGTGGAGGGGTCTATTCAAATTCGCCTCTCGTCCCCTCGGGATGGGCGTGTGGTCCGTTGGCCGCTCT
>DASQER010000220.1:0-6257 GCA_035633575.1 Thermoleophilaceae bacterium | reverse complement strand
GTGGATGCTGCCGTCGGGTGCCCTGAGTGCCGCGCCCACCTTAAAGTTCGAGTAGGGGACGTAGGCGGTTCTCATCACCTCCTCCGCGGCGCGGAGCAGCTGGTCCGGGGCATCGAGGAGGTCCGAATAGCTGGCGGCAACGAGCTGGTTGTCGGCGACCTCGAGCTCCTCGCGCAGCCGCTCGACCTTTCGGTGCTCTTCGCTCAGGTCCGACCCGGGTTCGGCCACCGCCTCGAACTCCAGGTAGCTGCCGAGGCCCTCCACCTCGTCGAGATGGATCCGCACGCCCTCCCAGAGCAGCAGCCGCCGCCGCTTCGTCACCGTGACGAGCGTCCCGTACGCCCCGTCGAGCGCCTCGCGCAGCGCCTCCGCCTCTTCGGTGGGCACGCGCCGGTAGCTGCTCGTGCGCGCGTCAGTCGAGTCCTCGCGGCTGTACTGGATCAGCTCGTCGTCGCCCGGCTCCTGCTGGCGCAGCTTGAGGCGCCCGCGGGCGCGCGCGAAGTAGGTGTCGCGCTGCCGGATTTCCCCCTGATCCTCCGCGCCGAGGGCCAGCGCGCGCTCCAGCGAGCGCGCCGGATCGGGGTCGCGGGCCTTGAGCTCTACGTTGCGCATGGAGGCGGGCAAGGGGCCACGAGGCTATCTTCGCGCCATGTCTCAGCGTCTGGTGGTCGTCGATCATCCCGTCCTGGCTGACCGGCTGGCGGTCATGCGCGACCGCAGCACCGGTCACGGCGAGTTCCGCCAGGCGCTGTTCGAGGCCTCGGCGATCCTCGCGGTGGAGGCCGCCCGCGACCTGCCCGTCACGGAGGTGAAGATCGAGACCCCGCTCGAGGCCACCACCGGCAGCCGCCTCCCCACCGAGATCACGATCGTGCCGGTGCTGCGCGCCGGCCTCGGCATGGTCGACGGCTTCCTGCGACTGCTCCCGGGCGCCCGAGTGGGCCACGTCGGCGTGTACCGCGACGAGGAGGAGCACCGCCCGGTCGACTACTACGAGCGCCTGCCGCCCGGCCTGGCGGACGCGCACGTGTTCGTGGTCGACCCGATGCTGGCCACCGGCGGCAGCGCGGTGCACGCCCTCGACCGCCTGAAGGCCGCGGGCGCACGGCGGCTCGCGCTCGTCTGCCTCGTGGTCGCGCCGGAGGGGCTGAAGGCCGTGGAGGAGCACCACCCGGACGTGCGAATCTGGACCGCGGCCGTCGACCGCCAGCTCGACGAGAACGCCTACATCCGCCCCGGCCTGGGCGACGCCGGCGACCGCGTCTTCGGGACGCAGTAGGCCTCCGCTCAAGCGCCGCGGCATCGGGCACTGAAGACGTGCCTCGTCAGTTTCCGGTCCATATGACGGGAAAGTGACGGCACACCCCCTTCACCGCTCGCCGTAAGCGCCGGCGCCTAGCCGCCGGCGGCAGAACGGGCGCTCAGAGAAACCGCGCCGGTGGCGTCCCCGGCCGCCGCGAAGCGCTCGGCCACCGCCACGCCGGCCACCCAGACGATCTCGCCGTCCGCCTCGACCACCGGGAGCGTGCGGCGCAGCGCGCGCGGGACCTTGCGGTCGGTGAACAGGTCCTGGAGCGATTTCGACCCGCCCAGGCCGGCCGGGCGCATGCGGTCCCCGTCGCGCCACGCTCGCACGGTCAGCTCGGGGCCGAGGTCGCTCACGGTCACGTCGCCGGGACCGCCGACGCGCGCCTCCACCTCCCAGTCGCCGAAGCGCGCGCGGCCAGGCACGGTGAGCTGCACGGGCTCCGGCGTGGCGGCCTCGCGCGTGCGCGTGAACCGGAGCGCGCCGTACTCGGCCACGGCGCGCAGGCCTTCGCCGAGGTCGAGCGACTTGGTGCCGCGCTCGCCGAGCGCCAGGATCTCGTCGACCTCTCGCCGGGTGAGCGCGCGGGCCGCGAGCCCGCGCAGCACGAGCCGCCGCAGAGCGGGCGGCTGCTCGAGCAGTGCGGCCAACGAGATGGCCGGACCGCCCCCGAGCTCCTTCACCGCTTCCGCAACGGCGGCGTCCAGCACCTCCGCCTCGTCGCGCAACTGGCGCGCCGTCTCGGCGATCGTGCGCTCGACCGCCGGCGACAGCTCGCGCAGCGCGTCGAGCACGTCATGGCGCACACGCGCGCGCGCGAAGCGGCGATCGGCGTTCGAGGGGTCCTCGCGCCACTCGAGCCCGCGCGCGCGCAGGTAGTCGCGCACCTCGTCGCGGGTCACGCCGAGCAGCGGGCGCACCAGCCGCCCGCGCCGCGGCGCCATGCCGTGAAGCGCCCGCGAGCCGGGCGAGACGGCGAGCCGGTAGAGCACGGTCTCGGCCTGGTCGGAAGCGGTATGGGCCGCCGCGTACTCCCCGGCGGCAAGCCCCTCGGCGAGCGAATAGCGCGCATCCCGGGCCCGCTCCTGGAGGTTGCCTCCTTCAGTGCCGAGCTGTACGCGCTCGACGATAAGCGGCACGCCGAGCCGCTCGCACAGCCCTCGCACGAACTCTTCGTCTTCGTCCGCGCCTTCCCGCAGCCCGTAGTTCACGTGGAGCGCCGACACGCGCGCGCCGAGCCGCACCGCCACGTCCAGCAGGCACACCGAGTCGCCCCCGCCCGACACGAGCACGAGCAGCGGCTCGCCGGGCCGCACGAGGCCGCTCGCTCTCGCGGCTTCGAGCGGCAGCTCGCTCATTGCCCGCGCCGCGTCGCCCGGCAGAGCTGGCGCGGCTCGGCGAAGCCCTTGAGCTTCACCTGCCCGATGGCCTCGAAGCTCAGGTGCCCTGTGTCGCTCACCGCCTCGACCACCGAGTCCGTGACGAGCACCTCGCCGCCGCGGGCGCGCGCCACGACGCGCGACGTGAGGTTCACGTCGCGGCCGAAGTAGTAGCCGTCGCGGTAGAGCGTCGTGCCCCAGTGGACCCCGATGCGCGGCTCGGGCCGCTCCTCGAACAGGCTGGTGAACCCGACGGCCCAGTCCACCAGCGCCCCGATGTCCTGGCCCACCACCATCACCGCGTCGCCGATCGTCTTCACCACCCGCGCGTCCTCGGGCAGCGTGTTCGTCACGCCCTCGACGAAGCGCTCGACCGACGAGAGCGCCTCCTCCTCTCCCTCCTCCTCCGTGAAGCGGGTGTAGCCGGCGAGGTCGGCGAAGGCGATCGCCACCCGCACGCGCCCGAGGTCGATGTCCTCGTCCTCCAGCTCGCTCTCCATGTGTCCCACCACGTCCTGCTCGACGAAGTGCTGGAGGAAGCGCTGGTGGACGTAGTCCATCACCGGGGAGGCGAGCGGGAGCAGGTCGCGCGCGAGGTGCTCCATCTCCTCGGCCATCTGGAGGCCCGGCACGCCCTCGCGGATGAGCGGCTCGTGCACGTAGAGGTGGAAGAGCCGCACCTCCGCGTCGGCGATCTGCGAGAGCGCCTGGCCGTAGACGCGGCAGAGCTGGAGGAAGGCGACCAGCGGGAAGCCGGCGCCCAGCACGGCCGAGACGTAGTGAAGCGCCTGGATGTCCTCGTCGGTGAGCTGCTCGAGCCCGCTCGCGGGCAGGCCGAGGGTCGTCCAGAAGCGCTCGATCAGCGCCGGCTCGAGGTCGGTGAGCTCCGCGGCCTCCTCGAGCGAGCGCGGCGGCTCGTCCCCGCCGAACAGCTCCTCGATGTAGCCGTAGGCGAGCCGGCCCTGCTCGCCGGCCTGCTTGATGTGCTCGAGCTTGTGCCCGCGCTCCCGCAGCCTCGCCACGATGCGGGCGTGGGCGACGGCGGCGGTGGTCCACTCGCCGGTGCCGTCCAGCTCCGGGATCACGCCCCGCTGCGCCCAGCGGCGCAGCGTCCCGGGCGATACGCCCACGCGCTCGGCGGCTTGCTTCAGGGAGAGGGTCTCTGCCACGGCCATGGATTGTGCCGGGCGCTTTAGAGCAACGGCGGAGTGGAAGGGTTCCCTCCGCCGCTGCTGCGGGCACACGGCCCGCTTCGTAGGCCGGTGACGACGAGGCGCCAACCGGTCTCTACAGACCTTGCGCCTAGTGTTGCGCGCGGAGGGTTGCGAGTCAAATTAGACTGCCGCCACACACGCCTACGGGAGGATCCTTGAACTACTTCGTCACCGGCGCGACCGGCTTCATCGGCAGGCATCTGGTGGCCGAGCTGCTGAAGCGCGACGGCACGATCCACGCGCTGGTGCGCGAGGGCTCGCGCGGAAAGCTCGACGCGCTCGTGCAGCGCCTCGGCGCTCCGGACGGAAAGATCGTCCCCGTGGCCGGCGACCTCTCGAAGCCCGGCCTCGGCATCGAGGGCTTCGACCAGCCCATCGACCACCTCTTCCACCTGGCCGCCGTCTACGACGTGGAGGCGGACGAGGAGAGCTCGGAGCGCGCGAACGTCGAGGGCACGAGGAACGTGATCGAGTTCGCGAGCTCCCACGACGTCGGGCGCTTCCACCACACCAGCTCGATCGCCGTGGCCGGCAACTACGAGGGCGTGTTCCAGGAGGACATGTTCGACGAGGGGCAGAAGCTGCCTCACCACTACCACCGCACCAAGTACGAGTCCGAGCGGCTCGTGCGCGAGGACGTCAAGGCCAAGACGCTGGTGTACCGGCCGGGCATCGTGGTCGGCCACTCGGAGACCGGCGAGATGGACAAGATCGACGGGCCCTACTACTTCTTCAAGCTGCTCCAGAAGCTGCGCGACGCGCTGCCGGAGTGGTTCCCGCTCGCCGGGCCCGAGGGCGGCCAGACGAACATCGTCCCCGTGGACTTCGTCGCGCGTGCGATGGATCACATCGCCCACCTGCCGGACGACGAGCTGCCGGGCGACACGTTCCACCTGGTGAACCCGGAGCCCATGAGCGTGGGCGAGACGCTGAACGAGTTCGCGAGGGCGGCACACGCGCCGCAGTTCGCGATGCGCGTGGACCAGAACATGACCAACGTCGTGCCGGAGCAGGTGCGCGCGGGCCTCAAGGCGCTTCCGATGGTCAAGCGGATCCGCAACCAGCTCTACCACGACATCGGGGTCCCGCCCGCCGCGATGGAGAACCGCGACTTCCGCGCGAAGTTCGACGCCCGCGACAGCCAGCGCGCGCTCAGCGGCACGGGCATCGCCGTGCCGCCGCTCTCGACCTACGCGCCGCGGCTGTGGGACTACTGGGAGCGCAACCTCGACCCGGACCTGTTCCGCGACCACTCGCTCGCGAGCGTGATCAAGGGCAAGCGCGTCCTGATCACCGGCGCCTCCAGCGGCATCGGCCTCGAGACGGCGCTGAAGGTGGGCGAGGCCGGCGGCGAGGTCCTGCTCGTCTCGCGCACGCGCGAGAAGCTCGAGGAGGTGGCCCGCCAGGTGGAGGAGCTCGGCGGCACCGCGCACGTGCACCCCGCCGACCTCTCCGACCTCGAGGACGTCGACCGCCTCGCGGCCGAGGTGCTCGAGCAGCACGGCGGCGTGGACGTGCTCGTGAACAACGCGGGCCGCTCGATCCGGCGCTCGGTCGAGCGCTCTTACGACCGCTTCCACGACTTCGAGCGCACGATGCAGCTGAACTACTTCGGCGCGCTGAAGCTGATCCTCGCGTTCATGCCGGGGATGCGCGAGCGCAAGTCCGGCCACATCGTCAACGTGAGCTCGATCGGCGTGCAGACGAACACGCCGCGCTTCTCCGCATACGTGGCCTCCAAGTCCGCGCTCGACGCCTTCGCGCGCTGCACGGCGCCGGAGGTCGTCGCCGACAACGTCAAGTTCACGACGGTCTACATGCCGCTGGTGCGCACGCCGATGATCGCGCCGACGGACATCTACAAGGCCTTCCCCACGCTCACGCCGGACGAGGCCGCGCAGATGCTCTGCGACGCGATGATCGACAAGCCGAAGCGGATGGCCTCCAGGCTCGGCACCTTCGGCGAGGTGCTGTACGCGATCTCCCCGAAGACCGTGGACATCGTGCTGAACCAGGCCTACAACCTGTTCCCGGACTCGACCGCCGCGAAGAAGGGCAAGGACGACAAGAAGGCCCTGCCCGCCGGCGAGAAGAAGGACGACGGCGAGATGTCCACGGAGGCCGTGGCGATGGCCTACCTCCTACGCGGCGTGCACTTCTAGCGGCGCAGCTTCAGCCGCGCCGGCCTGGCGCGGTTGCCGACGGCATCGACGGCGTTCAGGAGCGCGCGCTGCGGCTTCCGGCTCCTGCCGCGGGGGCGCTTGAAGCGGAGCCGGTTCCTGCCGGTCCTCCCGTCCTGGCGCAGGACCCTCACGGTGCGCCAGCGCCTGCCCTGGCGGCGCTGGATCCGGATGCTCA
>DASQER010000219.1:0-7583 GCA_035633575.1 Thermoleophilaceae bacterium | reverse complement strand
CCAGTCCTCCACCTTCGCGGCGGCGTGGAAGGCGACCTCGCAACCCTCGGCGCCCGCCCGCAGCGACCCGAGGTCGTCGAGGTCCCCCGTCACCGGCTCCGCCCCCAGCTCGCGCACCCGGCCGGCCGCCCGCTCCGAGCGGGCGAGCGCCCGCACGTCCCAGCCCTCCGATCGGAGGCGCTCGATGAGAGCGCCTCCGATGAAGCCCGACCCGCCGGTGACGAAGGCCGTGGGCATGTCAGCGCTCGTCGCGCGGGCCGGTCCAGAACGCGTCGCCGACCGTGACCGTGCGGGCGATCTCGGCCTGGTGGCGCAGCGAGTGCGGATCGCCGTCCTCGTAGGCGAACATCGCCTCCGCCGTGATGCGCCGGACCTCGCCGGAGCCGCCCAGGTACTGGTCCACCACCCGGGCGCAGCGGCGGCCCTCGGCGATGGCCGTGACCACGAGCGACTGGCCGGTGCGGGCGTCGCCGCAGGCGAACGCGCCCTCGACCTTGGTGCCGTAGACGGGCGCCTTGACGTTCCCGCGCCCGTCGAGGTCGAGCCCCAGCTCCCCCACCGCGCCCTCGTGCTCGGGGTGGTTGAAGCCGATCGCGATCAGCACGAGGTCGGCGCGCTCCTCGAAGTCGCCGCCGGGGATGGCGTGCAGGTCGCGCAACGAGCTGCCCTCCACGCGCCGGCCCGTCACCCCGGCCACGCGCCCGTCCACGCCGCGCAGAGCCGTGACCTGCGTGCCGAAGCGGCGCTCGCCGCCCTCGTCGAGCGCGTAGGTGGTGGGCGTGCGCTTGGGCGGCAGCGGCCAGGGCGTGCCCGGCGGGCGGCCGCTCGCCGGCAGCTGCGGGTAGACGTCGAGCAGGAGCACGTCCTCGGCGCCCTCGCGCAGGGCGTTCGAGATGCAGTCCATGCCGGTGTCGCCGCCGCCGACCACGACCACGCGCTTGCCCTCCGCGCTGATCACCTGACCCGGCGGGGTCTGGCGGAAGGGCCTCCCCTCCGCCGCGGCCACGGCGCGGTTGCGCTGGTAGAGGTAATCCATGGCCAGGTGCACCCCGGCCAGCTCGCGTCCGGGCACCTCGAGATCGCGGTGCACCCGCGAGCCGATCGCGACCACGACCGCGTCGTGGTCGCGGGCGAGCTGCTGCGCACTGACCTCACGGCCGACGTCCACGCCGTAGCGGAACTCGATCCCCTCGTCCTCGAGCAGCTTCACGCGCCGGTCGATGATCCACTTCTCGAGCTTGGCGTCGGGCACGCCGAAGCGCAGCAGGCCGCCGGGGCCCTCGTCGCGCTCGTAGACCGTGACGGCGTGGCCGAGCTTGTTGAGCTCCGCGGCCACCGCGAGCCCGGCCGGACCGGAGCCGATCACGGCCACCGTGCGGCCGCTCCGGAAGTCGGGCGGCTCGGGGGCGATCCAGCCCTCCTCGAAGCCGCGCGTGACGATCGCGAGCTCGATCTGCTCGATCGTGACAGCGTCGTCGTTGATGTCCAGCACGCAGGCGGACTCGCACGGCGCCGGGCAGATCAGGCCGGTGAACTCGGGGAAGTTGTTCGTGGCATGCAGCTTCGTGAGCGCGTCGCGCCAGCGGTCGCGGTAGACGAGGTCGTTCCAGTCCGGGATCAGGTTCCCGAGCGGGCAGCCCTCGTGGCAGAACGGCACGCCGCAGTCCATGCAGCGCGCGCCCTGGTCGCGCAGGGTGGGGTCGTCGGGCAGCGAGAAGTACTGGCGGTAGTCGCCGACCCGCTCCGCGGGGTCGCGCTTCTCGAAGCCGACCCGCTCGAGGCGGAGGAACGCTCCCAGCTCGCCCATCAGATCGGACCGCCGGCGGCGTAGCCGGGCGTGGCGGCCGGGCCCGCCGCGGCGGCGGCCACCTCGGCCTCGCCCTCGGCGGCGAGCTGCTCCGCGAGCGCGCGCTTGTAGTCGTGCGGCATCACCTTGACGACCGTGTTGAGCGTCCCCTGCCAGTCGTCGAGCAGGCGTGCCGCCACGCGTGAGCCGGTGCGCTCGCGGTGCTCCTCGATCCAGCCGCGCAGCTCGTCGGCCTCGTCGGGCGAGATGGCGTCGAAGCCCACCAGCTCGGTGTTGCAGCGGTCGCGGAAGCCGCCGTCGGCGTCGAGCACGTAGGCGATGCCGCCGCTCATTCCGGCCGCGAAGTTGAGGCCCGTGGGGCCCAGCACGACGACGCGCCCGCCGGTCATGTACTCGCAGCCGTGGTCGCCCACGCCCTCGACGACCGTGACGGCGCCCGAGTTGCGGACGGCGAAGCGCTCGCCGGCGAGGCCGCGGAAGAACGCGCGGCCCGACGTCGCGCCGTAGAGCACGGTGTTGCCGACGATCACGTTGTGCTCCGCCGCGAACGCCGCGTCCGCCGGCGTACGCACGACGATCGTGCCGCCCGACAGGCCCTTGCCGCAGTAGTCGTTGGCGTCGCCGTCGAGCACCAGCTCCACGCCGCGGGCGAGCCAGGCGCCGAAGCTCTGCCCCGCCGAGCCCTGGAGGCAGATCTGGACGCTGCCGTCCGGCAGCCCGTCCTCGCCGTGCACGCGCGCGATCTCGCCCGAGAGCAGGCCGCCCACGGCGCGGTTCTTGTTCTCGATGCGGCGCTCGATCCGCACCGGGCGGCCCTCCTCGATGGCAGGGCGGCAGAGCTGCAGGAGGTCCACGTCGATCGAGTCGTAGAGCACCGGGTCGGGCCGGCGCACGCAGCGGCGCGGCGACTCGGGCTGCACGTTCTCGGGCACGACGAGCAGCGCCCTCAGGTCGATCCCCTGCGCCTTCCAGTGCTCGACGGCGTCGTCGGTCCGGAGCAGTTCGGTGCGGCCGATCAGCTCCGCCACGCTGCGCACGCCGAGGCGGGCCATGATCCGGCGCGCCTCCTCGGCGACCATGAAGAGGTAGTTCACGACGTGCTCGGGCTGGCCCTCGAAGCGCGCCCGCAGCTCAGGATCCTGAGTGGCGATCCCGACGGGGCAGGTGTTGAGGTGGCAGACGCGCATCATGATGCAGCCGAGCGCGATCAGCGGGGCGGTGGAGAAGCCGAACTCGTCGGCGCCGAGGATGGCGGCGACCACCACGTCGCGCCCGGTGCGCATCTGGCCGTCCACCTCGACGACGATGCGCGAGCGCAGGTCGTTGCGCAGCAGCGTCTGCTGGGTCTCGGCGATCCCGATCTCCCACGGGATGCCGGCGTGCTGGATCGAGGCCTGCGGCGAGGCGCCGGTGCCGCCGTCGTGGCCGGCGATCACCACGTGGTCGGCGTTCGCCTTCGCCACGCCCGCCGCCACGGTCCCGACTCCGACCTCGGCCACGAGCTTCACGGACACTCGGGCGCGCGGGTTCGCGCAGCGCAGGTCGTAGATCAGCTGCTTGAGGTCCTCGATCGAGTAGATGTCGTGGTGCGGAGGCGGCGAGATCAGCCCCACGCCGGGCGTGGAGTGGCGCAGCCGCGCGATGTAGCGGTCGACCTTGTGGCCCGGCAGCTGGCCGCCCTCGCCCGGCTTCGCGCCCTGCGCGACCTTGATCTGAAGCTCGTCGGCGTTCACCAGGTAGTGGACGGTCACGCCGAAGCGGCCGGAGGCCACCTGCTTGATCGAGGAGCGGCGCTCGTCGCCGAAGCGCGCCGGGTCCTCGCCGCCCTCGCCCGTGTTGGACTTGCCGCCGAGGCGGTTCATGCCGGCGGCGAGCGTCTCGTGCGCCTCGGGCGAGAGCGCGCCGAGTGACATGCCGCCGGACTTGAAGCGCTTGACGACCTCGGCGGCGGGCTCCACCTCCGCGAGCGGCACCGGCTCCGGCGCGTCGTTGAAGCTGAACAGCCCGCGCAGCGACGACTTCGGCACCGCCACCTCGTTCACGTAGGTGGCGAAGCGCTCGTAGGCGTCCGCGCCGCCCTCCTCGCGGGCGGCCTGCTGGAGCGTGGCGATCGTCTCCGGGTTCCAGCCGTGGAACTCGCCGTCGCGCCGCCAGGCGTAGATGCCCCCCGGCGGGAGCAGCTCGGAGCTGGCCGCCGGGTAGGCGCGCGCGTGACGGTCGAGGCACTCCCAGGCGAGGATGTTCATCCCCACGCCGCCCACGCGCGAGGGCGTGCCGGTGAAGTGCCGCTCCACCAGCTCCTGCTCGATCCCGATCACCTCGAAGATCTGGGCGCCCGTGTAGGAGCGGATCGTGGAGATCCCCATCTTCGAGAGAATCTTCAGGAGGCCCTTGCCGATGGCCTTGATGGTGTGCTGCACCGCCTCGTCGGGGCTCATCCCCTCGGGCAGCCGCCCGTCGCGGTGGAGCGCGTAGAGCGACTCGAACATCACGTACGGGTTCACGGCCGCCGCGCCGTACGCGATCAGGCAGGCGAGGTGGTGGATCTCCTTGGCCTCGCCGGTCTCCACGATGAGACCGATCTTCAGGCGCGTGCCGTCGCGCACCAGGTGGTGGTGCACCGCCGCGACCGCGAGCAGCGCGGGCATCGGCACGCGCTCGGCGCCAAGGTTTCTGTCCGAGAGGATGATGATGTTCACGCCGCGCTCGACCAACTCGGAGGCCTCCTGGCAGATCTCCTCGAGCCTGGCCTCCATCCCCTGCGCGCCCTGCGAGACCGGCCACGTCATGTCGATCGTGCGCGCCTCGAAGACGCTGTGGTCCACCTGGCGCAGCTTCTCGAGCTCGGGGCTGTGCAGGAGCGGCTGCGCCATCACGAGCTGGTGGCAGTGGTCGGGCGTCTCGTCGAGCAGGTTGATCTCCGGGCCGATGCAGGCCTCGAGGCTCATCACGATCGACTCGCGGATCGGGTCGATCGCGGGGTTGGTTACCTGCGCGAAGAGCTGCTTGAAGTAGGAGAACAGCGGCGGGCGCATGTCCGAGAGGACCGCCAGCGCGGTGTCGTTCCCCATCGAGCCGGTCGGCTCGGTGGCGTCCCGTGCCATCGGCACGAGCGTCACGCGCAGGTCCTCCTCGCTCCAGCCGAAGGCGAGCTGCTTCGCGCGCAGCGGCTCCACGCGCGGCACGCGCGGGGTCTTCTCGGGGAGGTCCTCGATGTGGACCACGCGCTCGGCGAGCCAGCGGCCGTAGGGGCGGCGCCGGGCAAGCTCGAGCTTGATCTCGGCGTCCGGGACGATCCGGTCGCGCTCGAGGTCGACGAGGAAGAGCTTGCCGGGCAGCAGGCGGCCCTTGGCGGCCACGTCCCCGCCCGGCACCTCGATCACCCCGGTCTCGGAGGCGAACACGACCCAGCCGTCGTTCGTCACGAGCCAGCGCCCGGGGCGCAGGCCGTTGCGGTCGAGCGTGGCGCCGATCACGCGGCCGTCGCTGAAGGCCACCGCCGCCGGGCCGTCCCAGGGCTCGACGAGCGAGGAGTGGTAGGCGTAGAACTCGCACACCTCCTGCGGCAGCTCCGGACGGCCCTGGTGCGCCTCCGGGATCAGCATCGACATCGCGTGCTCGGGCGAGCGGCCACCGAGCACGAGCAGCTCCATCAGGCCGTCGAGCGAGGCCGAGTCGGAGATGTCGTCGCGCAGCAGCGGGTGGATCTTCTCGATGTCGTCGCCGAGGAGCGGCGAGGCGAGCTGCAGCTCGCGCGCGCGCATCCAGTTGCGGTTGCCGCGCAGCGTGTTGATCTCCCCGTTGTGGGCGAGCATCCGGTAGGGGTGGGCGAGCTCCCAGCTCGGGAAGGTGTTCGTGGAGAAGCGCGAGTGCACGAGCGCGAGGCGGCTCACCACGCGCTCGTCGCGCAGGTCCGGGAAGTAGCGCGACAGCTGCGGGGCGGTGAGCATGCCCTTGAGGACCATCGTGCGGCTGGAGAAGCTGGGGATGGCAAGCTCCTCGAGCCCCTCGTGCTCGGCCACGCGCCGGATCACGTAGAGCTTGCGCTCGAGGGCGTCCTGGTCGGCGATGCCGTCGCCCGCGCCCACGAAGAGCTGCGCCACGCGCGGCGCGCAGGCCCGCGCGGCGCTGCCGCAGGCGCCCTCGGCCACCGGCACCTCGCGCCAGCCGAGCACCCGCTGGCCCTCGGCCTCGACGCTGCGCTCGAGCAGGCGCATGGCCTCGGTCGGGTTGCCGGGCGCCAAGAAGCAGACGGCCACGCCGTACTCGCCCTCGGGCGGCAGCTCGAAGCCGGCCTCCGCCCGCAGGAAGGCGTCGGGGAGCTGGAAGAGGATGCCCGCGCCATCCCCGGTGTCGGGGTCGGCGCCCTCGGCTCCGCGGTGCTCGAGTCGCTCGAGCGCGTGCAGCGCCCGGGCCACGACCTCGTGCGAAGCGGGCGCGCGCAGCCGTGCGACGAATGCGACGCCGCAGGCGTCGTGCTCGTAGCTCGGGTCGTACAGGCCGCGCGATGCCTGCAGGGCGCTTCACCTCCTCGGGGTCGGCGCCTGCTCGGCTCAGGCGCACGACGGGGATGGGGGCGCGAAACTATAAAGCCATGGCGATGCTCCCAACGGCCCAGACGATCAGCGTGCTCTCCCAGAAGGGCGGCACCGGCAAGACCACCACGGTTCGCACGCTGGCGGACGCCTTCCGGCGGGCCGGCCTGGAGGTGCTGGTGGCCGATCTGGACCCGCAGGGGAACCTCTCCGACTACTACGACGTGCCCGCCGACGCGACCCCCACGGTGGCCGAGGTGCTTGCCGGATCCGCCAAGGCCGCGGACGCCGTGCACGACGGGGTCCTGCCCGCGAACCTCGGCCTGGCGGAGGCGGAGCTCGTGCTCGCCGGCAAGATGGGCCGGGAGCTGACGCTGAAGCGGGCGCTGCGCGACCTGCGCCGCAGCTACGACCTGATCGTGATCGACTGCCCGCCCGCCCTCGGCCTGCTCACGGTCAACGCGCTGGTGGCCGCCGACCACGCCCTGATCTCGAGCGAGGCGAGTACTTCTCGCTCCAGGGGGTGGAGCAGGCGCTGGAGGTGGTGGAGCTGGCCAAGGAGTCGCTCCATCCGGAGCTCGACTGGATCGGCGTGGTGCTGAACATCGCCGACATGAGGCTGGTGCACTCTCGCGAGGCCCAGGCCCAGCTGAAGGAGCGCTTCGGCGAGAAGCTCTTCGACACCGTGGTGCGCCGCAGCGTCCGCTACGCCGAGTCCGCCGAGCGCGGGGTGTCGATCCTCGACTACGCGCCCGACCTCGGCGCCGACTACCTCGCACTGGCCGGCGAGCTGCTCGAGCGGCTGGGCGGATTCGAGGAGACGCGTGAGCAGCTGGCAGCCCTGACGCCGGCGTGAGCGAGGTCGTCAAGCACGGCGTCCTCGTCATCTAGCGCGTCGTCGGTGAGGCGCATCGTGTGGTAGCCGGCGCGCCACAGAACACGATCCCGCCGCCGATCGCGCCTCAGAGCTGAGCGCGTGCCGTGGGCCGCGAGGCCGTCGAGCTCGACGATCAGCCGAGCTTCCGGCCAGAGAAAGTCGGCCTCATAGCCCTCGATCCAGACGCCGGCCATGGGCCTCGCGAGCCCATGCCGCTCGACCAGCTCCAGGAACCGATCCTCGAGCTCCGAGCGCGTCCTCTCACCCGCGCCAACGCACGCCAGCAACCGAGCGCCTCTCCGGCCCGGGTTGTTCTGAACGACAGCATTGATGGCATTCAGGTCGAAGCGCTTGAGGTACTCCG
>DASQER010000218.1:0-11266 GCA_035633575.1 Thermoleophilaceae bacterium | reverse complement strand
GACGTCGTTGGGCCACTTGATCGCGCACTCCGCCGGCATGGCCTCGCAGATCGCCACCGCAGCGGTCAGCGGCAGCGCCTCGCTCAGCTCGCGCAGCACCACCGACATCAGCACGGCCGAGCGCGGCGGGGCCGTCCAGGCCCGGCCCTGGCGGCCGCGACCGGCGGTCTGCTCGTCCGCCGTGACGAGCGTGCCGTGCGGGGCGCCCGCCGCGGCCAGCAGCTGGGCCCGCTCGTTCGTGGAGTCCGTGAGGCGGTGGTGGACGCGCGGGGAGCCGATCATCGCGGCCGCAGCCGCACCTCGGCGTCCGGGCTCAGTCCCAGCGTGCCGGCGGCGTCGCCGCGGTTGATCGCCAGGGCGAGCGTGCGGTAGGCGTCCTGGTACACGATCAGGTCGCCCGGGTTCACGTCGGCGAAGGTCTGCGCGTAGGTCGCGGAGTAGCGCTCGCCGAGCGCCTCCACCTCGACCCTCCCGCCCAGCGTGATGCCCGTGCCCGCCAGGCGCTCGTGGTCCACGTTCAGGCCGACGTTCCCGAAGTGGTCGATGACGAGCGCGTGCGCGACCACCGCTCCGTCCTCCTCGCGCGGCTCGGGCAGCTCCACGCGCGCCAGCGACTCGGGGTCGAGCGGATCGCCCGCGTCGGCGAGCTCGGCGCCTCGGGCCAGGTGGGCGCCCACGGGGGCGAAGATGTCACGGCCGTGGAAGGTGGCGGACACCGGCTCGAGCCGGTGCGGCGAGCGCGTGATGTCCACCGCGAGGTCGACGCCATCGCAGCGCTCCCACGCCAGGCTCAACAGTCCGTTGTCGGGCCCGACCAGGATGCGCCCGTCGCCGGTGCGGAGCGCGATCGCGCGGCGCTCCGTGCCCACCTGCGGGTCCACAACCGCCACGTGCACGCCGGCCGGCATGTAGGGCAGCGTGTTGCGCAGCACCAGCGCGCCCTGCCGCACGGCGTAGCGCTCGATGCCGTGCGTGATGTCCACGATCTCCGTCCCCGGGTGGATCTGCCGGATCACCCCGTGGCAGACACCCACGAAGTCGTCGTCGCGACCGTAGTCCGTGAGCAGCGTGACGATCACGCTGGAACCCTGCGCCCCGCGGCGTCGGCTGTCAAGGCCTCCACGAGCCCCGCCACGTCGTGGCGCTCGGCCTCCACGTGCACGGTCAGGCCGTGCTCGCGCGCGGTCGCGCTGGTCACCGGGCCGATCGACACGACGCGCGCCGACTCGGGGGGCCGCGCCCCCGAGCCGAGCAGGTGGCCCACGGTCGAGCTGGAGGTGAAGGTCACGTACGTCGCGCGTGCGAGGGCCTCGCGCTCGGCGTCGCCGAGCGGCTCTGCGACGGTCTCGTAGAGAGCGACGTCGTCCAGCTCGGCGCCACGCTCGCGCAGCGCGTCGGGCAGCACGTCGCGCGCCTCGGCGGCACGTGCGACCAGCACGCGGCGGCCCTCGACGGGGACGGGCTCGAGCGCCTCGACCAGCGCCTCTGCCACGAACCGCTCGGGCACCACGTCGGCGCGCACCCCGCGCCGCTCCAGCTCGGCCGCCGTGCCCGGGCCGATGGCGGCGACGGTCGCGCCGGCAAGCGCGCGGGCGTCATGGCCCGCGTCCGCCAGCGCGTCGAAGAGGAGCCGCACGCCGTTCGGGCTCGTGAGGCAGACGAGCGAGTAGTCGCGGATGCGCGCGACAGCCTCGAGCAGCTCGCCCGCGAGCGGACGCGGCTCGATGCGGATCGCGGGCGCCTCGACCACCTCGGCGCCGAGCTCCCGCAGCTGCGCGGCGAGCCCGCTCGCCTGGGCGCGGGCGCGCGTGACCGCCACCACCTGCCCGTGGAGCGGGCGTCGCTCGAGCCACGCGAGCGTGTCGCGCAGGCCCGCGACCGGCCCCACCAGCGTGATGGCCGGCGGCCTGACTCCCTCGGCCTGCGCTCGCCGGGCGATGCCCGCGAGCGTGTCCACGATCGTGCGCTGGCCGGGCTGCGTGCCCCGTTCCACCACGGCCACCGGCTCGTCCGGATCGCGCCCCGCCGCGACGAGCCGCTCGGCGATCAGCGGCAGGTTCCTGATGGCCATGTAGAGCACGAGCGTGCCGGGGAAACGGGCGAGCGCCTCCCAGTCGAGGGCGGACTCGGGCTTCTCGGGATCCTCGTGACCGGTCACGAACGCCACCGCGGAGGCGGCGTCGCGATGCGTGACCGGGATGCCGGCGTAGGCCGGCGCGGCGACGCCGGCGGTCACGCCGGGGACGATCTCGAACGGCACGCCGGCAGCGGCGAGCGCCTCGGCCTCCTCGCCGCCGCGTCCGAAGACGAACGGGTCGCCGCCCTTGAGGCGCACCACGCGCCTGCCGGCGCGGCCCAGCCCCACGAGGAGCGCGTTGGTCTCCTCCTGCGTGAGCGCCGGAGCGCCCGGCTCCTTGCCGACGTAGCGCAGCTCCGCGTCCGGCCGCGCGCCGTCGAGGGCGCCGGGCGGGATCAGGCGGTCGTACAGGATCGCGTCCGCCGCCGCGATCAGCTCGAGCGAGCGGCGCGTCATCAGGCCCGGATCGCCCGGCCCCGCGCCGACCAGGTAGACGATGCCGCTCACGCTTGGAACGCTACGCGCTCGGCCTCGGCGAGCAACTCCGCCGCTCCGGCCGCGAGCATTCGCTCGGCCACCGCGGCCCCGAGCGCGGACGGGTCCGATCCGTCGCCGTCGAGCTCGTCGCGGATCCACCTCGACCCGTCCGGCAGTCCTATGAAGGCGCTCATGCGCAGCCGCTCGCCTGTGAGCAGCGCGTGCGCGCCGATCGGCGTGTGGCAGGTTGCCTCGAGGGCCCGGACGAGCGCCCGCTCGGCGGTGAGGCAGCTGAGGGCGTCGCGATCGGTGAGGGACGCGGCGGCCTCCGCCACCGCCTCTTCGCCCGCCCGCGCCTCCAGCGCCAGGCAGCCCTGGCCCGGCGCCGGGACCACCGCGGCGGGGTCGAGCGGCGCGCCCTCGGCGGAGCGCCCGAGCCGCTCGAGCCCGGCCTGGGCGAGCACTATCGCGTCGAAGTCGCCCTCGGCCAGGCGGCGCAGCCGCGTGTCCACGTTCCCGCGCAGCTCGCGCAGCTCCAGGTCCGGCCGCAGCGCGAGCAGCGCAGCCCGCCGGCGCAGGCTCGACGTGCCGAGCGCCGCGCCCTCGGGCAGCTCGTCCAGCGCCGCGGCGCCGCAGAGGGCGTCGCGCGCGTCGGCGCGCTCCGGCACCCCGACGATGGCCAGGCCGGCCGGCAGCTCGGACGGCACGTCCTTGGCCGAATGGACCGCGAGGTCCACGTCCCCCGCCAGCAGCGCCTCCTCGATCTCCTTCACGAAGCGCGCCTTGTCCGAAACCGCAAAAGCCTCCGCCGGTCCGCCGCGACGCTCGTCGCCGGAGGTCGCGATAGGCACCAGTTCCACGACGCCGGGCAGCCGCTCCGCCACCCAGCGAGCCTGGGCCAGCGCCAGCGCGCTCCCGCGCGTGCCGAGCCGGATCACCGGCCGCGGCGTTGGCGGCGCGCGTCGAGCCGGGTGACCTCGGCGGAAGACTCCTCGAGCG
Source organism: Thermoleophilaceae bacterium (assembly GCA_035633575.1). Taxonomy (GTDB): domain Bacteria; phylum Actinomycetota; class Thermoleophilia; order Solirubrobacterales; family Thermoleophilaceae; genus JACVRW01. The sequence continues at coordinate 7,713 of DASQER010000218.1, read as the reverse complement.
GCGCGAGGGCCGCCTCGAGCCCGAACAGCTCGTGCAGCGCGTGCACGTAGCGGTAGGAGACGCCCTCGCCCGCGGCGCCGCGCAGGCGGCGGGTCGGCTCGTGCAGCAGGCGGCTCACCACGGCGCTCGCCATCGTGGCGAGGCGCTCGCGATCGGCCTCGGAGAGCGACTCCCAGCGCGACTCGTTCTCGCGCAGCACCTGCTCGACTATCTCGTCCCCGCGCCGCCGCAGCGCCGAGATCGTCGGCACCACGTCGAGGCTCTCGAGCCACACCTCGAAGCGCGCCACCTCCTCGCGCACGAGCACGGTGGCCTCCTCCGCCTCAACCTTGCGCACGTCGAGGTTGCGGGCCACCGCGGCCTGGAGGTCGTCCATGTCATAGAGCGCGATCCCGGGGCAATCGCGGACGCTCGGCTCGATGTCGCGCGGCACGGCGAGGTCGATCATCACGAGCGGACGGCCCATGCGCGAGGCCGCCACGAACTCGAGCTCCTCGCGGCCGAGGATCTGGTGCGGCGCGCCGGTGGAGCTCACGACGATGTCGGCGTGCTCGAGCTCCCCGGGCAGGTCGTCGAACGCGATCGCCCGGCCGCCGTAGCGCTGAGCGAGCCCCAGCGCGCGATCGTAGCGCCGGTTCGCGACGAACAGGGCCTCGACGCCGCGGTCGCGCAGCGCGCGCGCCGTGAGCTCCGCGTTCTCGCCCGCGCCGATCACGAGCACCCGCCGCTCGGAGAGGTCCCCGAGGAAGTCGGCGGCGAGCCTCACCGCCACCGACGACACGGACACGCTCGAGCGCGACACCTCGGTCTCGCTGCGCGCCCGCTTCCCCGCGGCGAGCGCGTCGCGGAAGAGCCGGTTGGTCACCGGCCCGGTCACGCCCTCCACGAGCGCCCTCTCGTAGGAGCGCTTGACCTGGCCCTGCACCTCGGCCTCGCCGACGATCATCGAGTCGAGCCCCGCCGTCACGGAGAAGAGGTGCTCCACCGCCTCGCTGCCGCGCAGCGAGTAGATCGCGCCGAGCAGCTCGGTGGGGCGCAGGCCGGCCTGCCGCGAGAGGATGCCGAGCGCCGCGTTCTCCGCCTCGACCGGGTCGGCCGTCACCAGGTACAGCTCAGTGCGGTTGCACGTGGAGATCGCCACCGCCTCGTGCACGGCCTCGTGCTCGACCAGCTCGGAGAGCACGCGGGCGGCGCGGCCGTCCGGGAGCGCGAGCTTCTCGCGCAGCGGAAGCGGCGCCGTCTTGTGGTTGGCGCCGAGCGCCAGCAGCTCGCCGGTCACTCCTCCTCCTCCACGAGCTCCGAGATCTGGCGCTCGATGCGCGCGATCTTCGCGCCGATGATCGCCACGTAGACCAGGATCAGCGCGAAGAACACCACGTACGTCGCGGCGACGTACTTGCCGGCCTCGTCAAGCGGCAACGCGGGCACGGTTCCTCAATCTCTTGAGTTGCATCGACGCATGCTTGGCGGTCAGCTCGAGCTTCCAGAGCGTCACGAATAGGAGGGTCATCCCGACGAGCGCGACGAGGAAGGTCAGGCGCATCTCCCCGGGCATGCTGCCGCCCGTCTGCGAGAGCACGCGCGGGTGCGTGTACGTCTCCGCGAGGCGCACGGCGATGAAGTTCAGCGGGACGAACGCGCCCGCGGTGATCGCGAACACGGACGAGTAGCGCGCCTGGCGGTCGGGGTCCTCGATCGAGAAGCGCAGCGGGTAGTAGACGCAGTAGAGCAGGAATACGACCAGGAACGAGACCAGCACGGGCTCGTCCCACAGCCACCAGTGGCCCCAGGACGCCTTGGCCCAGATCGAGCCCGTGACGAGCACGGCGAGGCCCAGGATGATCGACATGTGGATCGCGACGTACGAGCGCATGTCCCAGGAGCGGTCGCCGCTGCGCAGGTGCTTGATCGCCATCACGCCGCCCGCCACGAACCCGCACAGGGCCACGATCGCCATCGGCACGTGCACGTAGAAGATCTTCTGCACGAAGCCCTGGTCGGCGTCCAGCGGCGCGTAGAAGAACACGAGCGCCATCGCCGCCGTGATCGTCACGACGGTGGCTGCTGCGAGTGGGACGAGGCCCTTGGAGTACATCAGTCCTCGAGCAGGTAATCGAAGACCGCTACGGAGAGAAGCACGAACACCACATCGTAAAGACTGAGGAGCCCCAGCCAGCGCCCGAGGTCCTCTGGCCCGGCATCCTGGCGCAGCAGCGGCTCCGTGGCCTGTGCGCAGGCGATCAGGAGCGGCACCAACAGCGGGAGCAGCAGGATCGGCACGATCAGCTCGCGGGCGCGCGTCTCCGCCGCGAGCGCCGCCACGAGCGCTCCCACCGCCGCGAGCCCGACGTTCGCGAGCGCGAGGATCGCGAGCAGCTCGGGGAGGGCTCCGCCGAGGCCGGGGCCGAGCAGCAGCAGGGCGAACGCCGGCACCGCCACGAGCTCGACCGCACCGAGGAACAGGAACAGGGAGGCCGCCTTGGCCAGGAAGAGCGACGTGCGGTCCACCGGGGCCAGGAGCAGGCCGTCGATCCCGCCCTGCTCGCGCTCGGCCGCGAACAGGCGCGACACGCCGATCACCGCCGCCAGCAGCAGCGTCACCCACAGCACGCCAGAGGCGAGCTCGCCGTCGAGCGAGTCGCGGTCGAGCCCGAAGTGGAAGAGCACGTAGACGGTGATGGTGAACAGCGTCATCGCCGGCACCGACTCCTTCGTGCGCAGCTCGATGAGCAGGTCCTTGCGCAGGATCGCGCGGGCGGCGCGGCTCACCGGTAGAGCTCCGCGTCCACCGGCGCCGGGCGGCCGCTCTTCAGGCCGATGCTCAGGTCGGACTCGGCGAGCGCTCGCTCCACGTCGTGGCTCACGAGCACCCGCGTGCGCCCCGACGCCCGGCCGATCAGCGGCTCGAGCAGCTCCGCCGCCGCCGGGTCGAGGTTGGCGCGCGGCTCGTCGAGGAGCAGCAGGGCGGGGTCGTGCAGCACGGCCCGCGCCGCGGCGAGCCGCTGCACCAGTCCCTTCGAGAGGTCGCGCACCGGGTCGTCGGCGCGGCGCTCCATGCCCACGGCCGCGAGCAGCTCGGCCACGCGGGCGCCGTCCACGCCGTGCAGCCGGGCGTGGTAGCTGAGGTTCTCGCGCCCGCTCAGCTCTCGGTAGAGCAGCGGCTCGTGGCCCAGGTAGCCCACCCTCCCGGGCAGCTTCCAGCGCTCGGCGGGCAGCGCGGCGCCGAGCACCTGCGCCGTGCCGCCGTGCGGGCGCAGCAGCCCGGCGAGCACGCGCAGCAGCGTCGTCTTGCCGGCGCCGTTCCCGCCGAGCACCGCAAGCGTCTGCCCCTCCTCCACGCGCACGCTGACGTCGCCGAGCGCGATGCGCTCGCCGTACCGCCGCTCGAGACGCTCGAGCTCGATTGCAGCCACGCGCGGAAGCCTATGCTCCGCATGTGGCACGGATCGTCGGCATCAACCACATCGCGCTGGCGGTCGGCGACGTGGACGAGGCGGTGGACTTCTACGGCCGGGTCTTCGACCTCGAGCTGCGCGGACGGGTCCGTGGCATGGCCTTCCTTGACATGGGCGACCAGTTCCTCGCTCTGGCCGAGGGCGACGACCCTGTGCCCGACCGTCACCGGCACTTTGGCCTCGTCGTCGATGACCTCGCCCGCGTGCGGCGTGCGCTTCAGGAGGCCGAGGTAGAGACTGAGCCCGGTCGCGGCCTCCACTTCCGGGACCCGTGGGGCAACCTCATCGAGGTGGTCCAGTACTCGGAGATCCAGTTCACCAAGGCCCCGCCGGTGCTGGCCGGTATGGGGCTCGAGGGCCTGGGCAAATCGGAGGCGGCGCGGGACGAGCTGCGCCGTAAGGGCCTGCTCTAGGGCGTTGCGCCGCGCTCCAGCAGCTGCGCGGCGTGCTCGAGGGTCGGCTCGACGATCGGCCAGGACTGCTCGATCGCCTTTGGGTTGCCCGGCAGGTTCACGATCAGGGTGCGCCCGCGCACGCCGGACACGCCGCGGGTGAGCAGGCCGAGCGGCGTGTGCTCGCGCGAGTCGGCGCGGATCGCCTCCGCGTAGCCGGGCGCCTCGCGGTCGATCGCGTCCCCGGTGGCCTCGGGCGTCACGTCGTCCACCGTGAGGCCCGTACCGCCGGTCGTGAAGATGAAGCGGACGCCCTCGTGGTCGGCCAGCCGCTTCAGCGCGGCGAGTATCGACTCGCGGTCGTCCGGCACGACCTCGTGCTGCACCTCGAGCCCCGCCGCCTCGCACAACCTCACGAGCGCGGGCCCGGACAGGTCCTCTCCCTCGCCGCGGGCGAGCGTCGTGGAGACGGTGAGGACCGCGGCGCGGGCGCTCACGGCTCGCGGCGCCAGTCGTGGCGCCCGCCCGACTTCTCGAGCAGCGTGACCTCGGCGATCTCGACCCCGCGCTCGATCCCCTTGACCATGTCGTACACGGTGAGCGCCGCCACCGAGGCGGCCGTGAGGGCCTCCATCTCCACGCCGGTCTGCCCGCTGGTCCTGGCCTCGGTCTCGATCTCCACGCGGTCGTCGAGCACCTGGATGCGCACGTCCACGAACGAGAGCGGCAGCGGGTGGCAGAGCGGGATCAGCTCGGCTGTGCGCTTGGCCGCCTGGATGCCGGCGATGCGCGCGGTGGAGACCACGTCTCCCTTCGGCGCGTCTCCGCGCGCCACCGCGGCGGCGGTCTCGTGCGACATGCGCACCACGGCGCGCGCCACGGCGCGGCGGTCGGTCACCTGCTTGTCCCCCACGTCGACCATCCGGGCGCTCCCGGCCTCGTCGAGATGTGTCAGGTCGTCAGACAGGCTGGTGGGGGTGCTGCGCCGCCTCGATGAGGTCGCGCACGGCATGCTCGTCGCCGCGGCGGAGCAGCTCGATCGGGTCAGGGTGGCCGTTCACGATCGACTCGAAGAAGACCTTGCGGTCCTGATAGGTGGGGAGCGTACCCTTGGCCCAGCCGCGCACCTCGTTGAGAAGGATCGCGAGGCGGGCGTAGGGCTCGCCGTACTCGTCGGCGATCTCGTCGCGGATCCGCTTCGCGAGCGCGGGGGACGCGCCGGCGGTCGAGATCGCGATTGCCAGCGGGCCCGTGCGGACGATCGCCGGCAGGATGAAGTTGCAGAGCGGCGGCACGTCGACGACGTTCACCAGCACGGCGCGCCGCTCGGCGTCGTCGTAGACCCGGATGCTCACGTCCGTGTCGTCCGTGGCGGCGATCGCCATGAAGACGCCCTCGAGGTCCTGGGGGCCGGCGTACTCGCGCTGCTCCCAGCGGATCGAGCCCTCGGCGGCCAGCCCGCGCAGCGGCGCGACGGCGTCCGGGGCGATCAGGACGACGTCGCCGTCGCAGGCGAGCAGGCCCTCGACCTTCTCGAGGCCGATGTCCCCGCCGCCGATCACGACGCAGCGCCGGCCGGTCAGCTTCAGGCACGCGATGTAGAAGGGCGTGTCGAGCATGCCCTGCACGCAGCTCTGGTCGCAGATCCCCTTCCTGAGCCGGCAGACGCATTCCTTGCCGGCGTAGGCCTGTGCTGGCATGGGAGAGAGTCTAGGTCAGCGTTTGAAGATGTCTCGGAGGGTCTTGTGCCCGACGCGTGCGAGCGGCAGTGCGCCGCGGCGGAGCGCGGCCGGTTTGTCGGCGTCGCGGCCGTAGAGGAGCCGGGCGGAGGCCTGCATGGCCTTGCCGAGCGCCTCGTCGTAGGGGTGCCACCAGAAGTTGCGCGTGCGCGAGGGCTCCCAGGTGACGAGCTTCACGTTCACGCACTCGTACAGCCCGAACTTGGAGTGCGAGCGCCCGAGCCCCGAGCTCTTCACGCCGCCCCACGAGCACGAGCACGCCCCGTGGCTGAACATGTGGTCGTTCACCCAGACCATGCCGGCCTCGAGCCGGCCGGCCACGCGCTCGCCCTTGGCGCGGTTCATCGTCCATACGGACGCGCCCAGCCCGAACTCCGAGTCGTTCGCGAGCGCGATCGCCTCGTCCTCGTCCTCCACGGTCACGATCGGGACGACCGGGCCGAAGATCTCCTCGCGCATGATGCGCATCGCGTGCGTCACGCCCGTGAGGACGGCGGGGCGGAAGAATGGCTCCTCAGCTCCACCGCAATGGAGCGTGGCGCCGCTCGCCACGGCGTCATCGACCAGCTCCCTCACGGTCGCGAGCTGCTCCGACGACACCATCGGGCCGATCTCCGTCTCCCAGTCCATAGGGTCTCCGAGCCGCAGGCTCTTCGCGCCCTCGACGACGCCCTCCACGAAGCGCTCCGCCACGTCCTTCACCACGTAGACGCGCTCGATGCCCGAGCAGGTCTGACCGGCGTTCGCGAAGCCGCCCCAGAGGCAGCCGGAGATCGCGTTCGGCAGGTTGGCGTCCGCGCAGACGATCATCGGGTCCTTGCCGCCGAGCTCCAGCACCGATCCCTTCATGCGCTGGGCGCACTCCACGCCGACCTGGCGTCCCACGTCGACCGAGCCCGTGAAGAAGATCTTCGCGGCGCTCGACTCGACCAGCGCCTGGCCCACGGCGCCGCCTCCGTGCACCGTTCGCACGAGGCCCTCCGGCACGCCGGCGCGCTCGAACACCTCCTGGATGCGCTGGCCGATCAGCGGCGTGAGCGACGCGGGCTTCAGCACCACGCCGTTGCCCGCCATCAGCGCTATGGCGACCTCCCCGAAGGGAATCGACCAGGGGTAGTTCCAGGGCGCGATCACGCCGACCACCCCGAGCGGCTCGTAGGTGAAGCGGGCGCGCTTCTGCTTGATGAAGACCGGCAGCGGGATGCGCTCGTCCTCGAGGATGCCCGGCCCGGCCTCCGCGAGCCAGCGCAGCGAGTCGATCGTCGGGAGCAGCTCCATCACGTACGACTCGTTGCGCGCCTTGCCCTGCTCGCGCGTGAGCAGCTCGGCGAGCTCGTCGAGCTCGTCGATGATCGCCTGCGCCGCGCGGCGCATGTAGCGGGCCCGGTCGGCCAGCGGCAGCTGCGCCCAGAAGGGCTGCACGCTCGCGACGTCGTCCACCACCGACTGGACCTGGTCAGGCGTGACTGTCGGAACGGCGCCGAGGCGCTGGCCGTCGAGCGGGCCGAAGGACTCGAGCTCGGTTGCCGCCGCCGGCCGCAGTGCAGCTTCCATGTCGCGGAATTCTGTCAGTCGCGCCGCCGGGCCCCGCGGATGCGCTCGAGCCGCTCGCGCAGCTCCGACTCCTCGCCGTGCTCGGACAGCTCCAGGAAGCGCTCGCCGATGGCCTCCGGCGGCATCAGCTCCTGCTCCGAGACGCCCTCGGGGTGGGAGTGCGGGTAGTCGTAGTCGAGCCCGCGGCCGAGCTTCTTCGCGCCCGGATAGGCGGCGCTGCGCAGCGCCGCCGGCGGCTCGGGCGTGCCGTGCTCGCGCACCCACGCGCGGGCCCGCTTGATCGCCTCGTACGAGGCGTTCGACTTCGGCGCCAGCGCCAGGTAGACGGCCGCCTGGGCCAGGTTCAGCGCGCACTCGGGCATGCCCACGTGCTCGACGGCGTGAGCGGCGTTCACGGCAACCTCGAGCGCCCGCGGGTCCGCGTTGCCGATGTCCTCGCTCGCGAACACCACCATCCGGCGCGCGATGAAGCGCGGGTCCTCGCCGCCCTCGAGCATGGCCGCCAGGTAGAGCAGGGAGGCGTCGGGGTCCGAGCCGCGGGTCGACTTGATCCTCGCCGAGATCAGGTCGTAG
>DASQER010000217.1:0-4196 GCA_035633575.1 Thermoleophilaceae bacterium | reverse complement strand
GGCGGGCTGAGCGCCGCGGACCTGCGGGCGGCGGCCGTCGAGGAACAGCCCGCCGCCGCGCTCGCCGGCGCGCCGGCGGACGCCACCGTCGTGCGGCCTCCCGCCCCGACCCGCGGCGGGCGCCGCGCGCTCCGGGTCGCGCTGACGCTTGTGTTGGTGGCGGCGGTGCTCGCGGGGCTCTACGCGCTGAGCCGCCAGGTCTACTTCGTCGGCACCAACGACGCCGGCCTGGTCACCGTCTACAGGGGCATTCCGTACGAGCTCCCCTTCGGGGTAGAGCTGTACGAGGAGGACTACGCGAGCGGCATGCCGGCGCGGGCGATCCCCGCCCAACGGCGCGCGCGCGTGCTGGACCACGAGTGGCGCAGCCGCGACGATGCGGTCGATCTCGTGCGTGCGCTCGAGCGCGGCCGGCTCGACGCCGGCGGAGCATCGAACTGATGTCGGCCCGCACCCGCGAGCTGTTCGGGCTGCTGCCCGTGTCGTTGCTGGTGGCCGCCGGCTTCGCCGCGGTGCTCGCCACGCGCAGCGAGAACGTCTCGGACGCCACGCTGACCTACGGCGCGTTCTTCCTCGGCCTCTGCGTGCTGGCGCACCTCTTCATCAGGGCGCGCCTGCCGGACGCCGATCCCTACATGTTCCCGCTGGCCGCCGCGCTCGCCGGGATCGGCCTGGTGCTGATCTACAGGATCGACGCGGAGCTGGCGCGCGAGCAGGCCCAGTGGTTCGTCGTCGGCCTCGCCTTCTTCTGCATCACCATCCTCGCGATCGACGACCACCACGTGCTCGAGCGCTACCGCTACACGATCGCGGCGGCCGGCATCGGGCTGCTCCTGATGCCGCGGCTGCCGGGCATCGGGGCGCCGGTGAACGGCGCCTTCCTCGCCATCAAGGTCGGCCCGATCCAGTTCCAGCCGGCGGAGTTCGCGAAGCTCGGGATCATCGTCTTCCTGGCGAGCTACCTGCGCGAGACGGGGGACATACTGGTGCGCCCGCGGCTGCGGCCGCTGCCCTACCAGCGCCAGATCCTGCTCTACGGCATCCCGGCCGCGCTCACCCTGCTCGCCATCGCCGTCCTCGATCTCGGCGTGGCCGGATCGGTGGTGCTGGCGGTCTTCATGCTTTCGTTCGCGGCCGTGCTGCGCGACAGGCCGTCGCCGAAGCACTTCGGTCCGCTGCTCTTGGTATGGGGGCTCGCGATGCTGATGCTGATCTTCATCCGCGACCTCGGCAGCTCGCTGATGTTCTTCGGCGGCTTCCTCGCGCTGCTGTACGTGGCCACCGGACGCCTGTCGCTGATAGGCGTGGGCTCGACGATGTTCCTCGGCGGGGCCTTCTTCCTCTCGCGCAACGTCGCCCACGTGCAGGAGCGGGTGGACACCTGGCTCGACCCCTTCAAGCCGGGCGTGGTGGACGACGAGGGCTACCAGCTCGCCCAGTCGCTCTTCGCCCAGGCGGACGGCGGCCTGTTCGGCCAGGGATTCGGCCAGGCGCTGCTCGACCTCCCCGGCGGCACGACGATCCTGCCCGCCGCTCACACCGACCTGATCTATGCCGTGCTCGCCAACGAGGCCGGCCTGTTCGGGGCCGCCGGCCTCATCGGCGCGTACCTGCTGCTCGTGTACCGCGGCCTGCGGACCGGCCTCTCCGCCGCGGACGGCTTCTCGAAGCTGCTCGCCACCGGGCTCACCTCCGTCCTGGCGATCCAGGTGTTCGTGATCGTCGGCGGCGTGACGCGCGTGATCCCGCTCACCGGCGTGACGCTCCCGTTCGTCTCGTACGGCGGCAGCTCGATCGTGGCCAACATGGTCCTGCTCGCCCTGCTTCTGATCGTGTCCGACCACGCGCGCTCGGAGGCCCGCCGGCGCGGGGGCCTGGTGTGAACCGCCAGATCGTCCAGCTGTTCGGCCTGTTCGCGTTGCTGTTCGGCGTCCTCGTGGCCTTCACGTCGCGCTGGACGGTGCTCGAGGCGCAGTCGCTGGCGGACAATCCGAGCAACCGCCGGCCGCTGATCGAGGAGCAGAGGATCCCGCGCGGCCTGATCCTCGCGTCGAACGGCACGGTGCTCGCCCGCAGCCGCGGCGAGGGCAGCGGGCAGGACCGCACCTACACCCGCGTCTATCCCACCGGGGGCACGTTCGGCCATCCCGTCGGCTACTCGTTCATCAGGAACGGCCGGCGCGGCATCGAGCTCTACCGCAACGACGAGCTGACCGGCGGCGAGGACGAGTTCGCGTCGATCCTGTCGGGCCTCGAGAGCCGCGACCGCGAGGGCAACGACGTGGTCACGAACCTCGACGTGGCCGGGACGGAGGCGGCGGTGGCCGGCCTCGGCGGCCGCAAGGGCGCCGTGGTGGCGATCGAGCCGAAGACCGGCAAGGTGCGCGTGATGGTGTCGATCCCGGAGTACGACCCCAATCTGATCCCCTCGCAGTTCGGGCGCATCGACAACGACCCCAACCATCCGCTTCTCAACCGCACGACGCAGGAGCTCTACCCGCCGGGCTCCACGTTCAAGGTGGTCACGGCCACCGCGGCGCTCGACAGCGGCAAGGTCAGGCCGGACACGATCATCGACGGGTCGTCGCCGAAGACGATCAGCGGCGTGCCGCTCGAGAACTCCGGCGGTCAGGACTTCGGGCCGATCTCGTTCACTGACGCGCTCACGAACTCGGTGAATACCGTCTTCGCCCAGGTGGGCGAGCGCGCCGGTCGCGAGACACTCGTGGAGTACATGAAGCGCTTCGGCTTCTACGAGGACCCGCAGCTCGACTACCCGGACGGGCAGATGATCCCGAGCGGCGTCCTGAACGGCGACGGCGACTACGTCGACGACGGCTTCGACGCGGGCCGGGTGGCGATCGGCCAGGGCGGCCTCGAGGGCGAGATCCGCACCGGGCCGCTCCAGATGGCGCTCGTGGCCGCCGCGGTCGCGAACAAGGGCCGGCTGATGAAGCCGCGCCTCACGGACCGCATCGTGCGCAAGGACGGGCGCGTGAAGCAGCGGATCGAGCCGGACCTCCAGGCCGAGGTGATGAAGCCGGAGACGGCGGCCCAGCTCACGGCGATGATGAGCCGGGTGGTCGAGGAGGGCACCGGCACCGCCGGCGCGCTGGCCGGCATCCGCGTGGCCGGCAAGACCGGCACGGCGGAGGTGGGGGCGAACCGGGAGTTCACCCAGCCCTGGTTCATCGCCTTCGCCCCCGTCGAGGACCCGCGGGTGGCGATCGCCGTGACCGTTGAGCGCACCACCGGCCAGGGCGGCACCGTGGCCGCGCCGATCGCGAAGTCGGTGCTCGAGGCCCTGCTCGGCGGAGGCGGCGGATGACCGAGGTGGCCGGCAACACGCTGATGGACGGCCGCTACCGCATCCTGCGCCGGATCGGCTCCGGCGGCATGGCGGACGTCTACTGCGCGGAGGACTCGCATCTCGGCCGCCAGGTCGCGATCAAGGTCCTCCACCGCCGCTTCGCGCAGGACCAGGAGTTCGTCGAGCGCTTCCGCCGTGAGGCCAAGTCGGCCGCCGGCCTCAACCACCCGAACGTGGTGGGGGTCTTCGACCGCGGCGAGCACGAGGGCACCTACTACATCGCGATGGAGTTCCTGACGGGGAGGACGCTCAAGGACATCGCCGGCTCCGAGGCCCCGCTCGAGCAGGAGCGCGTGATCGACATCGGCGTGCAGATCCTCCAGGCGGCCGAGTTCGCCCACCGCCACGGCGTGATCCACAGGGACTTCAAGCCGCACAACGTGATCGTCGACGAGCACGGGCACGCCAAGGTCACGGACTTCGGGATCGCGCGCGCGGGCGCCTCCGAGATGACGGAGACCGGCTCGATCATGGGCACGGCCCAGTACCTCTCGCCCGAGCAGGCGCAGGGCCACGCCGTGACCGCCACCTCAGACATCTACTCGATCGGCGTGATGCTCTACGAGATGCTCGCCGGCCGGCTGCCGTTCGAGGGCGACAGCGCGGTGGCGGTGGCACTGAAGCACCTCTCCGAGCCGCCGGCGCCGATCTCCCACTGGCGCCCGGACGTGCACCCCGCGCTCGAGGCGGTCGTGATGGCGGCGCTGGCGAAGGACCCGGCGCAGCGCTGGCAGTCGGCCGAGGACCTGGCGGCCGGCCTGGAGGCGGCGCGAGCCCAGATCGTGGCCGGGGCGAACGGCGGCCAGGACACGGCAGCGTTCGCGGC
>DASQER010000216.1:0-4415 GCA_035633575.1 Thermoleophilaceae bacterium | reverse complement strand
GACGAAGCAGCGCGCGGCGCCCCAGTGGCGCGGGCGCTCGTCGATCTCGTAGCCCTCGTCCTGCAGACGGGCCACGACGGCGTCCCAGTCGTCCACGACCACGGCGGCGTGACCCTCGGGCGGTGCGACCGGGTCGTCCTGCCACTGGAGGTGGATCTGGGTCCCGTTGCGCTCGACCCAGGCCGAGCGCTCGCCGAGCGATCCGGGCGGGTCGACGGACTCGAAGCCCACCAGCTCCCAGAAGCGCTCGGCCGCCGGCCAGTCCTCGCGGCGGAGCTCGAGTGTCACGTGCTGGAGCACGACCGGGACGCTACAAGCTCTGCGTAGACTCGAACTCGTGACCCCGATCGACTCGCCAGCGCCCTATCGCTGGGTGGTGCTTGGGGTCGGATCGCTCGCCACCGCAGCGCTCGCCGCCGTCCAGGGCGGGCTGCCGGCGCTGGGGCCCGCGATCCAGGAGGCCTTCGACCTCTCGCTCGTTCAGGTGACCGCGGTCTTCACGGCCTTTGCCGTCGGCACCGTGCTCACGCTGCTGGCCTGGGGCGTGCTCTCCGACCGCGCGGGCGAGCGGCTCGTCATCGCCGCCGGCCTGACCGCCGGCGCGCTCGCCATGTTCGCCGCCGCGGCCTCCGACGGCTATACGGCCCTGCTCGCCTGGATGGCGCTCGCCGGCATGCTCGGCTCGAGCGCCATCGCGGCGAGCGGGCGCGCCGTCTTCGGCTGGTTCCCGCGCGACGAGCGCGGCCTCGCGCTCGGGCTGCGTCAGACGGCCGTGCCCGCGGGCGCGGCGGTCGCGTCCCTGACGCTGCCGCCGCTGGCGGCCGCCGCTGGCGTGGACGCCGCGCTGTACGCCCTCGCCGGGGTGATGCTGGTCTCCGCGGTCGCGGCGGCGGTCTGGCTGCGGGACGGCCCGCGTGTCGAGTCCGCCGCTCCGCCCGCCCCGGACGCTGCCCGGGACCCGCGCATCTGGCGCCTGAGCGCCGCCTCGTCGCTGATGATCGTCGGGCAGGTGGGCGTGACCTCCCTGCTCGTGCTCTACCTGTACGGCGAGCGCAACTGGTCCGCCGCCAACGCGGCGCTGGCGCTGGCCGCGGTGCAGCTGGGCGCCGCCGCGGCCCGCGCCGCGGCGGGCCGCTGGTCGGACCTGCGCGACGAGCGCATCGAGCCGTTCCGGCGCCTCGCGACCGTGGCGGGCGTGCTCCTTCTCGCCTCCGCCGCGCTGGGCCCGCTCGCCGTCCCGGTGCTGATGGCAGGCGGGATCGCGGCGATGAGCTGGAACGGCCTCTCGTTCACCGCGGCCGCGGAGATCTCGGGGCGCCGCCAGGCCGGCAAGGCGATGGGCATTCAGAACACGGCGATGCGCGTGGTTGCGGCGGGCGTGCCCGTCGGGCTCGGTGCACTGGCCGCAGCCGTCTCGTGGCCCGCGGCATTCGCGGTCATGGGCGTCACGCCTCTGATCGCGCGAGGGCTTCTGGGCCCGCTCGTCGAGGACGAGCGCCGCCGCGGCCGGGAGCGCGAGGCCAGGCGCCTAGAATCTCGCGGCCATGCCGGAGGGACAGCTTCTGTGGACCCCGTCGGACCCTGACGCGACAGAGATGGCCCGCTTCATGCGGGCGCGCGGGCTCTCGGACTACCACGAGCTGTGGCGCTGGTCCGTCGAGGATCTGGAGGGCTTCTGGGGCGCTCTGTGGGACTGGTTCGAGATCGATTCGCGCTACGAGCGCGTGCTCGGCAGGCGCGAGATGCCGGGAGCCGAGTGGTTCGCGGGCGCCGAGCTGAACTACGCCGAGCACCTGTTCCGCGGGGCGCGGCCGGGGGAGACGGCGATCGTGCACGCGTCCGAGTCGCAGCCGCTTCGGGAGCTGAGCTGGGACGAGCTGGCCGACCAGGTCGCGCGCTGCGCCGCCGGGCTGCGGCGGCTCGGCGTGGAGCGCGGCGATCGCGTCGCGGCCTACATGCCGAACGTGCCCGAGACGGTGGTCGCCCTCCTGGCGTGCGCGAGCATCGGGGCCGTGTGGTCGAGCTGCGCGCCCGAGTTCGGCACGCCCATCGTGGTCGATCGCTTCAAGCAGATCGAGCCGAAGGTCCTGATCGCGACCGAGGGCTACCGCTACGGCGGCAAGGACTTCGACCGCCGTGAGCGGGTGGCGGAGATAGTGGCCGCAATCCCGTCGATCGAGCACACGGTGATGGTGCCGAGCGGCTGGGAGGCGCTGCTCGCGGAGCCCGCCGAGCTCAGCTTCGAGCGGCTGCCGTTCGACCACCCGCTCTGGATCCTCTACTCGTCCGGCACCACCGGGCTGCCGAAGGCGATTGTGCAGGGCCAGGGCGGCATCCTCCTGGAGCACCTGAAGAAGGCGCGCCTGCACAGCGACCTCGGGCCCGGCGACCGCTTCTTCTGGTTCACCACGACCGGCTGGATGATGTGGAACTTCCTGGTCGGCGGTCTGCTGTCGGGCGCGGCAATCGTGCTCTACGACGGCCAGCCGGACCCCGAGCGGTTGTGGCGGTTCGCGGCCGAGGCGGACGTGACCTCCTTCGGCACGAGCGCGGGGTTCATCGTCACCTCGATGAACGCGGGGGTAACACCACCCCCTCTCCCTCGCCTACGAAGCATCGGTTCCACCGGTTCACCTCTCCCGGTGGAAGGTTTCGAGTGGATCTACGACCGTTTCCCGGATGTGTGGCTGTTCTCCACGAGTGGCGGCACGGACCTATGCACGGCGTTCGTCGGCGCCTGCCCGGTGCTGCCGGTGTACGCAGGCGAGCTGCAAGCACGCTGCCTCGGCGCGGCCGTGGAGTCGTGGAGCGAGGACGGCCGGCCGCTCGTCGACGAGGTCGGCGAGCTCGTGATCACCCAGCCGATGCCGTCGATGCCGATCTACTTCTGGAACGACGAGGACGGCGAGCGCTACCGCTCGAGCTACTTCGAGATGTTCCCGGGCGTGTGGCGCCACGGCGACTGGATCAAGATCACCGAGCGCGGCACGGCGGTCATCTACGGCCGCTCGGACTCGACGATCAACCGCGGCGGCGTGCGCATGGGGACGAGCGAGATCTACAGCGCGGTCGAGGGCGTGCCGGAGGTGCTCGACAGCCTGGTGGTGGACGTCGAGGAGCAGATGATCCTGTTCGTCGTCGTGCGCGAGTCGCTCACGGAGCAGCTGGCCGCCGAGATCCGCCGTCGCGTGCGCGAGGACTGCTCGCCGCGCCACATCCCCGACCGGATCGTTCAGATACCCGAGGTGCCACGGACGCTCTCAAACAAGAAGCTCGAGGTGCCGGTCAAGAAGATCCTGCTCGGGGCCGCCCCGGAGAGCGCCGCCAGCCGAGACTCGCTCGCGAACCCGGCCGCCCTCGACTTCTTCGCGGACTTCAGCGTGCGGGCGGGCTGAGCTCGGCTTCGAGCTCCTCGATCAACTCGACGCAGAATTCCTCGGCGCGGACAATTGCGTCCTCCTCGAGGCGGTCGTTGTCGGCACAGGTGATCGTGATCGACGGCAGCCCGGCCGACGCGGCGGCGTATCCGTCACTCGCGGTGCGGTTCACGAGTGTGGGCGCATCCATGAGCCCAACCAGCTGCGGGTGCGAACGGACCGCCAGGAGCGGACCTTCCTTTTTCGTCTGATGAACCTCGCCACTCCCGACCTCGTCGAGGTTGATTACGGCCGTACGGTCGGGAGCGAACTGCTTGCGGTGCTGCTTCAGGAAGGCGCGCATCCCCTGTGCCATGGGCTTCTGCGAGCCGGTCAGCAGCACGTGCACGCCGAAGTCCTCGAGGAAGTCGAGCCGCTCGGCGAGGCGCAGCACGAGCGCCACGCCCGAGGCGTTGTCGTTCTCACCGGCCGAGGCGGGGGAGAGGGCGATGTCGAGCAGCAGCGGGACGTAGACGATCAGGGCGACCGTCGGGATGAACTGGACCACGGTGAGCGCGGTGCCGCTCAGGCCCCCGACTCGCAGCACGCAACACGCGAGCAGGGCGGCGAGGGCCCAGAAGAACGGCCGCAGCGGCCGCTCGCGCGTGGGGCCGCTGTCGTAGTGCGCCACGAGCAGCAGCGCCCCCGGTCGCTCGCGGTCGCCCCAGGAGACGACGTTCTGCGAGGCCCGCCGCCCGAGCAGCCGGCGAGTCGTCGGGACGATGCCGGCGAGGTCGAGGAAGGTCAGGACTGTGGCCAGCAGGACGAGCCCCGTGCCGAGCGTTGCGCTCGATACCGAGAGCACGCTTCCGACGACCGCGATCGCCGCGTTGATCGTGTAGCCGAGCGGCCACGCCGGCCAGACCGCGAACGGCTCGATCGTCGCCTCACGCCCGAGCCCCTCGAGCCTCCCCACCAGATGCTGAGCCGCGCGCCGCTCGGCATCCGACCCCGCCGGCCGCGGCCCGACCTCGTCGACGAGCGCCTCGGCCTCGGCGA
>DASQER010000215.1:0-5878 GCA_035633575.1 Thermoleophilaceae bacterium | reverse complement strand
GGCCCAGGCCCAGCCGTCGCGCTCCTCGTCGCTGAGGGCGCCGTGCACGATCGGCTCGTGGCCGCGGCGCCGCAGCTCGCCCACGACCGCCTCGGCGACCCCGGTGCGCTCGTCCGCCGCGATGGAGATCCTCACCCCGTTCAGCCTAGTCTTGACGCCGTGCCCGAGCTGCCCGAGGTGGAGATCGCCGCACGCCGCCTCACGGCGGGGCTCGCCGGCGCGCGCGTGGAGTCGGCGCTGGCGCCCGGGCTCGTGGCGCTCAAGACCTTCGACCCCCCGCTCGACGCGCTCGTCGGTCGCCAGCTCGACGGCGTGCGCAGGATCGGGAAGATGCTCGCTGTGGAGGCGGGCGAGCTGACCCTGCTCGTGCACCTGATGTCGGCCGGGCGCCTTCAGCTCTTCGACAACCGGGCCTCGCTGCGCGACCGCGCCTCGCGCGTGCTCGTGCGTCTCGAGGACGGCCGCGAGCTGCGGCTGCGCGAGTTCGGCACCCAGCAGCGCGCGTGGGCGAAGCTTCTGCGCAGCGGCGCCGTGGCCGAGGACGACGCGGTCGCCGGCCTCGGCCCGGACGCCTATCCGGCCCCGCCGCTCGAGGAGCTCGCGCGACTGCTCGACCAGCCGCGCCACCTCCACCCGCTGCTGCGCGACCAGCGCACGATCGCCGGCATCGGGCGCTCATGGGTGGACGAGCTGCTCTGGACGGCGCGCCTGTCGCCGTTCCAGAAGGGCTCCGACCTGGCGCCCGAGGAGATCGAGGGGCTGCGCTCCGCCTGCGACGCGGTGCTGGGCGGCGCCCTCGACCACTACGAGCAGGTCATCGGCGACACCGTCCCGGACAAGATGCCGATGCCGCT
Source organism: Thermoleophilaceae bacterium (assembly GCA_035633575.1). GTDB lineage: Bacteria > Actinomycetota > Thermoleophilia > Solirubrobacterales > Thermoleophilaceae > JACVRW01. The sequence goes on along the minus strand of DASQER010000215.1, from coordinate 5,024 downwards.
CCAGGTCCACCGCCGAGCCGGCGAGGACTGCCCGCGCTGCGGCACGCGCATCGAGGCGATCCATTTCAAGGACTACGTGATGTGCTACTGCCCGGAGGAGCAGACCGGCGGACGCGTCCTGAAGGACCGCCGGCTGTCCCGGCTTCTCAAGTGATCCAGCCCGGCGACACCGCACCCGACTTCGAGCTGCCCGACCAGGACGGCGAGCCGGTCAGGCTCTCCGAGCTGCGCGGCCGCCCGGTGGTCCTCTACTTCTACCCCAAGGCCGACACGCCGGGCTGCACCACGCAGGCGTGCGGCGTCCGCGACCACCTGCCCGACTACGAGCAGGCCGGCGCGGTGGTGCTGGGCGCCTCACCGGACCCGGTCGCGAAGGTCAAGCGCTTCCATGACAAGCAGGGGCTCAACTTCAAGCTGCTCGCCGACGAGGACCACTCGATCGCTGAGTCCTACGGCGTCTGGGTGGAGAAGTCGATGTACGGCCGGACCTACTGGGGCGCCCAGCGAGCGACCTTCATCATCGACGCGGAGGGCACGGTCGCCCACGTGATCCCGAAGGTATCGCCCAAGACACACGACGAGCGGGTCTTGAAGGCCCTCGGCGAGATGTGAGCTGGGTTCTCGCTACGGTCGCGCTGCTGGTGGTCGTGTACGGGGCGCTGCTGATCGCCCTCGTGACCGGCGCTCGACGCTGGGACATCCGCGCGCTCGCGCGCTTCGTGCCCCACTGCGCGGTGCTGTTCAAGCGGCTGCTCGCCGACCCGCGGCTGCCCATACGCTGGAAGGCGCTGGTGGTGGCGGTGATCGCATACCTCGCGATGCCCTTCGACCTCGTCCCGGACTTCATCCCGGTTGCGGGCCAGCTGGACGACGTCATCGTCGTGGCGCTGGTGCTGCGCTGGGCCGTCCGGAGAGCCGGTCCCTCGCTGCTGCGGGAGCACTGGCCGGGACCGGCGGCCTCGCTCGCGGTCCTCGAGCGGCTGGCGAGGTGAGCCCCTACTTGACGGTGAGCGTGCCCTCCATGCCGGCGGCCTTGTGGTTGCCGACGGGGCAGTAGTAGTCGTACTTCCCGGGCTTCAGGTTCGCGCTGACCTTCGAGAGGCCGCCCTTGGTGACCGTCTCGCCGGACTTCTCGACGCCGTTCCCCTCGACCTCGACCGCGTGCGGCAGGTCGGACGGGTTGTCCATGACGACGGTGACCTTGCCGGCCTTGGCCGACAGGGAGCTCTTGTCGAACTTGAGCGCGCCGCCGGGGTCGGCGCTCAGCTTCAGCGTCTGGGCCTTGCCGCCACCGGAGTCGCCGCCTCCGCCGCTGCCATAGCCGCCCGAACCGCTGTCACTCGAGTTGTCGTCACCCCCGCAGCCGGCCACGACGATCGCGAGGGCACAGAGCAGGGCTATCAAGGAGAGGGTGCGCATGGCCTGTTGTACGCAGGTGGCGTCGCGGGGGTTCAGTACACGAGGTGCCCGCGCAGCACCTCGGCGCCGCGCTCGCCGTCAGGCGCCCGCCGCGTCACGACGACCACGTGGTAGTCGCCCGGCTGCACCGCTGCCGTGAGCTGTGCGCTGGCGCTCCCGTCGGACCGTGCGTGGAACGTGCCCCCGCTCACCCAGCGGCCGTCGGTCCGCACGCACCAGAGCTCGAAGACCGCGCCGCGCCGCGCGGGCAGGTCGCGGGCCCGGAGGTCCACGCGGGTTCCGGCGGCCACCTGCGCCGCTTCCGCCATGCCGGCGGCCCCGCCGCCTGCCGGCGTGCTCCACAGCTCCGCACGGGCGTAGGCGCGGTCGGTCCCGCCCGGGAGCAGAAGCACGAGCCCGAGCACGATCGCGGCCGCTCCGGCGGCCAGCGCGGGCAGCGCGAATCGCCGCCACCCGGGCCGCGGGCCGCTCCGCTCCGCCCGCTCCCTGACGAAGCGGTCCAGCACCGCGTCCTCGAGGCGCGGCGACAGCGCTGCGACCGTCTCCTCGGCCTGCGTCCGGTCGAGCAGCCCCGGCAGGCCGGCCAGCGCGCGCTCCTCGGCGGCGCAGCGCCGGCATCCGGCCAGGTGGCGGCGCATCTCGTCCATCTCGCCCGGCTCGAGCGCGCCGAGCACGTAGCCGCCGATCAGCTCGCCGTGGCTGCGGTAGCCGCTCACCGCTCGACCTCCATCTCGTCCAGGATCAGCCGCAGGCTGCGCAGCGCGTAGGACGTACGGCTTTTCACGGTGCCCAGCGGGATCCCGGTGCGCTCGGCGATCTCGCGCATGGTCAGGCCGCCGTAATGGGCCAGGCGGATCACCTCGCGGTGCGCGGGCGACAGGCGCGCGAGCGCCGCGGTGACCTGCCAGCGCAGCACCGCCTGGTCCAGCGCCGCGTCGATCTCGGCGGCGCTGTCCAGCGAGTCGTTGCCGGCGCGCTTGGGGCGCGCCGACGCGCGGCGGTGAGCGTCCACGATCCGGTTGCGCGCGATCGCGTAGAGCCAGGTCCGCACGCTGGCGCGGCCCTGGTCGTAGTCGCCGGCGTGGCGCCAGAGCTGGGCGAAGACGTCCTGCACGACCTCCTCGGCCAGCTCGCGGTCGCCGAGGGCGCTGGCGGCGAAGCCGAACAGCTCGGCCGCGTAGCGCCGGTAGAGCTCGCGCAGCTCATCCCCGCTGCGGTCGAGCGGCAGCCTTTCAACGAGCGTCGCGTCGCTCGACGTCATGCCTCACGCTATACGCGATCGGCCTGCTCGCGGTTCGCTTACCTTTCCCCCGTGCGCACCGCCAGCCTCGGCGAGTCCTTCGACTCCTTCTTCGACGCGGTCGACTCGTTCTTCTCGAACCTCGCCTCCGTGCGGCTGCTCCCGCTGCTGCTCGCCCTGGCGCTGTTCACCTGCTACCTGACGCTGCGCGCCCGTGCCAGCTTCAACATCCTGCGCGTCGCCTATCCCACGGAGCGCATGAGGTTCTGGCAGATCTGGGGCGCCTACTTCGCGGGCTACGGCTTCAACGCCGTGATCCCGGCGCGCGGCGGCGACGTCGTCCGCCTCTTCCTCACCAAGAGCTCGATCCCGAACTCGAGCTACCCGGCGGTTGCCGCGAGCTTCGTGGTGGAGATGATCTTCGACGTGGCGATGGGGTCGCTGATCCTGCTGTTCGCGTTCACGCAGGGCGTGTTCCCGAAGCCGCCCGACTTCGCCAAGCTGAACGCCTTCGACCTCTCCTACCTGGCGCAACACCCGCAGTTCGCGCTCTTCCTGGTGACGCTGCTGGCGGTGGCCGGGCTGGCCGGCTTCGCGCTCCTGAGCGTGCGCGCCAAGGCCTTCTGGGAGCGAGTGCGCCAGGGCTTCACGATCCTCGAGGACCGGCGCCGCTACCTGCGCGAGGTGCTCGCCCTCCAGCTCGCCGGCTGGTGCTTCCGCTGCGGGGCGTTCTGGATGCTGCTCGAGGCGTTCAACGTGGGCGGGTCCGTGAAGAACGTGCTGCTCGTGCTGGGCGTGAACGCGGTGTCCGCGGCGGTCCCGTTCACGCCTCAGGGCGCGGGCGTGCAGCAGGCGCTGCTCACCAAGGTCTTCGCCGGCACGGCGCCCACGGCGACGGTCGCGGCCTACTCCGTCGGCCAGCAGATCGCCATCGGCGCGCTCACGTTCGGCATCGGGTTCGCGTCGCTGGTCTTCATCTTCAGGATCCGCAGCTTCAGGGAGGTCATCGACCGCGGGCGCGAGGAGCGGGAGGCGGACGGATCTAGGTCCCGAAGCCCTCGCGAGCCTCGCGCACCAGGATGACCGCCTCGGGGAAGAGGGTGCGCATGGCGCCGAGCAGCTCCTGAGTCTGCTGCTCGGCGTTGCCCTGGAGGTTGAGGCGGTTGAGGCCCGCGACGCTCATGTCGACGGCCAGCTTGATCGCGTTGTCTGCCCAGGCCACGCGCTGCGCTCCCTGCATCTGCTGGGCGAACTCCTCCATGCGCCGGCGCAACTCGTCCGGATCGCCGAAGAGGCCGCCGAAGGGGTCTTCAGAGGACATGCCTCAAGAGTAGAGCGCGAACAGGTACAGTCGCCCGCGTGCGGATCTCGGAGGTGATGACCCAGGGCGTGGTGACTGCCGAGCGCGGCGACAGCCTCCGCCACGTGGGCGAGCTGATGCGCGACCGGAACGTCGGCTCCGTCGTGATCTGCGACGGAGGGCGACCGGTCGGCGTGATCACCGACCGCGACCTCGCGCTCGCCGTGGTGGCCGACGGCGTCGGCTCCGACGCGCCGGCCGGGGACCACGCCTCGCATCCGATCGTGACCGGACAGGTCGAGATGCACCTGGAGGAGGCGGTTGCCCTGATGATCCAGCACGGCATCCGGCGGCTGCCCGTCACCGATGGCGAGGGGCTGGTCGGGATCGTGACCATCGACGATCTCGCCGTGCGCGCCGGGGACCTGCACCAGGCGCAGCAGATCACCGCCGAGGTGGCCAAGGCGGCCCTGCCGGAGTTCTACTTCCACCAGCGCGGGGGCTGAAGCGATGGCGCCGCTCACACCGAGCCAATTCCGCACGAGGCAACGGATCGAGGGACTGATCAGGCTCGTGTCGCCGGCCCTCGACCTGGTGCTGGCCGTCGGCGAGCGCGTCTCTCGCATCGTCGAGCCCGAGGACGTGGAGTACTACCCGCCGCGCGTGACCCGCGAGGCCGCCGCTCCGCCGCCCAAGCAGACGTGACGCGCGACGAACAGCTTCAGTGGGAGGGGCGCTGGGCCCGCCCGGCCGGGATCGTAGCGTTCGTAGCGGGCGCCCTCCTGCTCGTGAGCGCGATGCTGTTCTTCCCGGAGAACCGCCCGGGGATCGAGCGCAACCCCGACCTGCTCCTCTCCATCCACGAGCAGTCGGACGGCTACCTGGCCTCCGCCGTCCTTTCCGCGCTCGCGGCGCTTCTGCTCGTGGGCGTCTTCCTTTACCTGTTCCGCGCCGCGGTGGCCCGCGGGGCGGGGATGCCGCGCTGGTTCGCCTACCTCGTGATCGCCGCCCCGGTCCTGTTCGCCGTGTCCGCGGTCGCCGGCGCGTTCGAGCTCATCGACCTCG
>DASQER010000214.1:0-3432 GCA_035633575.1 Thermoleophilaceae bacterium | reverse complement strand
GGCGGCGAGCACCCGCGCACGCTCGACGAGGTGGGCCGCACGTTCAACGTCACGCGCGAGCGCATCCGCCAGATCGAGAACCAGTCCCTGAAGAAGCTGCAGAGCCTCGCCGAGGCTCAGAAGCTGCAGAGCCTGGCCGAGATTAGTTGACCGGGAGTACAGGCCGGATGGGAGATTACGCCGCGCGGCACGCCCTGACCGGCGCATTTCATCCGCCGAAGGTGGCCGCTCCCTGCACGCCTACCTCGTCGACCTGGGGGTCGGTAGAGAGTTCGTACGGAAAACCGGGTTGGAGGGGTGTGGCTCCCTGCGCCCGGAACGTGCGCTGGCTCGAGCTCGGAGAGCCTTGACCAGCTCCGGGCAGAGAGGGGCCGGCGTGGAGCGTCGCGGACGTCCGGCGAGGTTGGTAGTGGTGTATCGATGGCGAACAGAAACGTAGAGCGAGCACGGCGGAGAGGAACGCTTCCGTGGCGGGCCGAGCCGGTCCTCGCGGTGGCTGATCCGGGGTCGATGGAGAGCGCGCTCGCCGCGGATGCGGGCGGCGCCGAGCGGTATGCCTCCCAGCCGGCGCACCAGGCGCAGGACCTGATCTACGACGCGTGGGAGGCGACGCGCGCGCGCCGCGTGACGCTCGCGCGCCAGGCGCTTGCGCTGTGGCCCGACTGCGCCGACGCGTACGTGCTGCTAGCGCAGCAGACGGCGAGTCTCGGGGAGGCGCGCGGGCTGCTAGAGCGGGGCGTCGCCGCCGGCGAGCGAGCGCTCGGGCCGAGGACGTTCGCGCAGGCCGGTCACTTCTGGCTCATCTTCGAGACGCGGCCGTACATGCGCGCCCGCGCGGCGCTCGCGGGGACGCTGTGGCGGCTCGGTCGGCGCGAGGAGGCCGTCGAGCATCAGCGCGAGCTGCTGCGCCTGAACCCCAACGACAACCAGGGGCTGCGCTACCGCCAGGCGCTGTGGCTGTTGACGCTCGAGTCCTACGACGAGCTCGACGAGCTGTTCGCCGCGCACGCCGACGATGGGCCCCCCGCGTTCACCTATACCAAGGCGCTCGCCGCGTTCCGGCGCCGCGGCGACGACGCCGGGTCGCGCGCCCTGGTCGCGAACGCGCGCGAGCTCAACCCACACATCGCCGCCTACCTGACCGGCCGCAAGCCACTCCCGAAGCAGCGCCCCGCCTACGCCGTCTTCGGCGAAGAGACCGAAGCGATCGACTACGCGGCCGGCGCCGGCGAGCTGTGGGGCAACGTTCCCGGCGCGCTCGCCTGGCTTGAGTCCTGACCTGTCCGCGCCGGCTCGTAGGGTCTCGCGGGGAATGGTCTATTCCCCGCGACATAGCGGCTGTCGGTGCCTGAAGCCCTGCGTGTGATCTTCGGCGCTATTTGGCGGGGTTCTAGCAGCGCTTTGTGACGCGAGCGGCTGGAGACGGTCTGCCGCCGATGACAGGACGCTCGCGAGCGGGGCCGCGGCGCGGCGCGAGCGTCGTGCGTCCAGCGGCGGTGATCTTCCAACCGCGCGTGGCGCCCGAGGTTGGCATCGCCAGACCCTGAGCGTGCAGCAGCCACAGCGCCTGGGTCACCAGATCGCTGCGATCTCGCCAGGGGCCGCTACAGACAGCGGCGATTTGCCCGGCGCTGACGGACTCTCCCTGATGGGCGTACTGGGCGTCTCTGAGGGCGCCCAGCACGACGCGCTGCTTCGTGGTCACGCAGCAACGCTAGTCGCCCGCTCGGAAGCCGTAGCCGCGCCGCACGATCGGGGCGCCGATCGCGCTTACAGCGCCGAAAACGTCCCGAGAATCCGAACAGCGGAAGCGCTCAGAGCTCGACGCCATCGGGGCCGGCACGCCAGCGCATGTCCGGGAAAGGGCATTCTCGGAGGTGTCAGGGCCGTGGCCCCACACCCGACGCGCTGCCGCCTTCACGCGAGGCTGTCGCACAAACAGTGAAGATGTGGTCAGGCGTCCGGCCTGGGGTCTGACCTACGCATAAATTGACCCTGTTGGTGTCGTTCGTGGGGACCTGTCGGCTTCGGGCTGGCCGCCGCTGATCGCCGATTTGGGCGGTCGGGTCGGGCGGCGCGTGACCTGATAGGAACCTGCTTGCGACAAGTGCCTCGTCACTGTTGTGTCCGCCCTTCCCGACCGGGCCGCCCTCCCGGATCGAAAGGACGGCAGGTACAGGATGAAGCACCAGGAGACGCTCGTTGTCGGCGGCGTCGACGCTCACGCCGACAGCCACCATGCCGCCGCTCTGGACGAGCGCGGCGCGCTGCTCGGCTCGGAGGCCTTCGCGACGACCAGGGACGGCTACGGCGAGCTCTTTCGCTGGCTTTCGAGCTTCGGCAAGCTCGCCGTGGTCGGCGTCGAGTCGACGGGCTGCTACGCGGCCGGGCTGGTTCGCTATCTGCGCTCGCAGGGGGTGCGGGTGCTCGAGGTCAACGAGCCCCATGCGCACGCGCGCCGACGCGTGGGCAAGAGCGATCCGATCGATGCCGAGCTGGCCGCAAGAGCCGCGCTCGCCGGCAAGGCGGACGCGATCCCCAAGCGGACCGACGGGATCGTCGAATCGATCCGCCAGCTGCGCGTGGCGCGCCAGAGCGCGGTCAAGGCCCGCAGCGCCGCCATGGTGCAGCTCAGGGACCTGATCGTGACGGCTCCCGATGCGCTGCGCGAGCAGCTCTCCGAGCCCCGGACGATCCGCGGCAAGGCGGGCCTCTGCCGCCGGCTGCGGCCCGCCCCGGGCGAGCTCGAGCGCCCCTCGCAGTCCGCGCGTTTCGCGCTGCGCTCGCTGGCGCGGCGCATCCAGACCCTCGACGAGGAGATCGCCGCGCTCGACGAGCAGCTCGAGCGGCTGGTCCGCAGCGCCGCGCCGCGCACGACCGCGCTGCTCGGCATCTCGACCGGCCACGCCGGACAGCTGCTCGTCAGCGCCGGGCAGAACATCGAGCGCCTGCGCGGTGAGGGCTCGTTCGCCGCGCTCTGCGGCGCCAGTCCGATCCCGGCGTCCTCGGGCAAGACCACCCGCCACCGTCTCAACTACGGCGGCGACCGCGACGCCAACCGCGCACTGCACCTGATCGCCGTCTGCCGCCTGCGCTACTGCCCCCGCACGCGCGCCTACGCCGAGCGCCGAACAGCCGAAGGCAAGACCAAGCCCGAGATCATCCGCTGCCTCAAGCGCTACATCGCGCGCGAGACCTACCACACGCTGACCGCCGACCTCACCAGCCCCCGGCGCCAACCGCGACCTTCGCACGTCACCACCATCTACTGCGGCGCCGGCCCCATCGGCGTCACCCGACACCGAACTTGACATCTATAGGAACGTCCCCCGGCGAGCCCCCTGGATCCGTTCTAAGGGTGGGCTCTGAAAACGGCCATCTCGTCCGTCGCGGGCGGGCCGTCCGTCGCGAGGTCGTCGCGCACGGTTGCTC
>DASQER010000213.1:0-8707 GCA_035633575.1 Thermoleophilaceae bacterium | reverse complement strand
CACCAGGCAGCCTCGTTGCTCGCGGCGGGCATGCCGGAGGCGAAGGTGGGCGCCGCCTTCAAGGGCCCGCCGTGGGCGGCGAAGAAGGTGATCGCGCGCGCCAAGAAGGCCGACGTGGCCACGCTCGAGCGTGCGATCTGCGTGTTCGCCGACCTCGAGGTCTCGCTACGCGGCGGCGGAGACGTCCAGCTCGACGAGGGCGCCGCTTTCTCGCTCGCGCTGGCGCGCGCGGCGGGTTAGTCGTGCGGGCGGCCGGGCTGGCCGGCGCCGCTCCCTCGCAGCGCCGTGGTGTCAGGGCATTGAGGGGAGGCCTTGTCGAGTTTGCGCCGTATTCACGGACACCCCGACGAACCCCCGTCCATAAGTCACCACTCGCCCGCTCGCCAAGGGCGAGCGGCACGTTGACTCGCATATAGAGCGGCCAACGGACCACACGCCCGTCCCGAGGGGGCGAGAGGCGAATTGTGAACCGACCCCTTTCACCGCTGCTGTAGACGCCGGAGGCGCCGCGGCCGGCCGGGCGAGCGAGGCGGCTAGCCGGCGCCGAGGCCGCTGCGGATGCGTGCGGCGCGCGACTTCTTGCGGGCGCCGTTGTTGGCGTGCAGGGCGCCCGACTTCACGGCCTTGTCGATCCGCGAGACGAGGGTGCGGAACTCGTCATCGGCCCTGCCGGCGTCGCCCTCGCTCACCGCGGACTCGAGCCGGTGAAACCAGGTCTTGACCTGGGAAGTGCGGCGACGATTCTCGAGCCGCTCGCGCTCCGCCCGATGGATCCGCTTTTCTTGTGAGGCGATGTTGGCCATAGACGCACCGGCGCCGCACCTGGAACTGCGGCGCGGCGAGCGGGAAGTGTAGCGGGCGCCGCCCCGTGTCGACCGACGCACCCGGGCGGCCCGGACACGGGCGCCGACTAGCGCGCAACACCGCGTTCTTCTCGTTCGCGACGGGCCTTTCGCGCCTGCTCGGCCTCGCCCGGGAGGTGGTGGCGGCCAGCTACTTCGGCGTCAGCGGCGCCATGTCGGCGTTCACGATCGCCTTCCAGGTGCCCAACCTGGTCCGCGCCCTGTTCGCAGACTCGGCCCTCCAGGGCGCCTTCGTACCGGTGTTCAGCGAGCTGCTCGAGAAGGGCGAGCGCAAGGAGGCGTTCCGGGTCGCCTCGAGCCTCTTCTTCCTGATCTGCCTGGTGCTTGCCGGAGTCACGGCGCTGTTCGTCCTGCTCGCCGAGCCGGTCATGAGCCTGTTCGCGCCCGGCTTCGGCGACGACCCGGCGCTGAAGGACCTCACGGTGAGCCTCGCGCGGCTGATGTTCCCGATCGTGACGCTGCTCGCGCTCTCGGGGCTCGTGGTCGGCATGCTCAACTCGTTCGACCACTTCGCGGTGCCGGCGCTCGCGCCGGTGGCCTGGAACGCGGTGATCATCGCCGCGCTCGTCGGGCTCGTCCCCGTGCTGCCGGAGGAGGACGAGATCTACGCGTACGCCATCGGCATCCTGGCGGGCACCGTAATCCAGTTCCTGCTGCCGCTGCCGTGGCTGCGCGGCCGCGGCGCAGCGCTCAGCTTCAAGATCGACTGGCGCGACGAGCGCGTGCGGCGCGTGCTGAAGCTGATGCTGCCGGTGACGATCGCGCTCGGGCTCATCAACCTCAGCCTGCTGATCAACTCGGTGTTCGGCACGCTCGTGTCCCAGGAGGCGCCCGCGGCGATCGACAAGGCGTTCCGCATCTACCAGCTCCCGCAGGGGCTGTTCTCGATCGCGGTGGCCACGATCCTGTTCCCGACCATGTCGCGCTTCGCGGCTCGCGGCGCACGCGACGACCTGCGGCGCACGATGGGGACCGGAGTGCGCCAGATCTGCCTGCTGCTGATCCCGAGCGCCGTGCTGATGGCCGTCCTCGCCGAGCCCATCACGCGCCTCGTGTACGAGCGCGGCGCCTTCGGCGAGCAGGCCACAGACCTCACCGCGACGGCCATGCTGTGGTGGTCGATCTCGCTGCCCTTCCAGGGCGTGAGCCTGCTGTTCTCGCGCACCTTCTTCAGCCTCCAGCGCCCGTGGGCTACGACGGCGCTGGCCGGGGTGAACCTGATCGTGAACGCCGGGCTCGCCGCGGCGCTCTACCAGCCGTTCGAGATCGCCGGCATCGTGCTCGGGACGGTGGTGGGCACGATCGTGATGTGCGTCGCGCAGGGCTGGATCCTGCGCGAGGAGCTGGCCGGCATCGAGGGCGGCAGGCTGCTCTCGGCGGCGCTGCGAATGCTTGCGGCGGCGGCCGCGCTCGGCGCGGTGGCGTGGTTCGCCTGGTCCGGGCTCGACGAGCTGCTCGGGCGCTCGCTCGGCGGCCAGGCGGCCTCGGTGCTCGGCGCGATCGGCGCCGGCTCGGCCGTATACGCCGCGGGCGTCTGGGTGCTGCGCGTGCCCGAGGCCCGCCAGATCCAGCGCCTGCTCGTCAGCCGCGGCCGCTCAGAGGGCTAGAAGGGCCCGATCGCCATACTCGTACGCCCCGATGGCGCCACCCGCCCGCAACATCCGCAACTTCTCGATCATCGCCCACATCGATCACGGGAAGTCCACGCTCGCCGACCGGATCCTCGAGATCACGGGGGCGGTCGACGCGCGCGACCATCGCCCGCAGATGCTCGACACGATGGACCTCGAGCGCGAACGCGGGATCACGATCAAGGCGCAGGCCGTGCGCGTGGAGTACACCGCGGCGGACGGGCAGCTCTACCGGCTGCACCTGATCGACACGCCTGGCCACGTGGACTTCACCTACGAGGTTTCGCGTTCGCTGGCGGCGTGCGACGGCGCGCTGCTCCTGGTCGACGCCTCCCAGGGCGTCGAGGCCCAGACCGTCGCCAACACCTACCTCGCGGTCGACTCGGGCCTCGAGCTGATCCCCGCGATGAACAAGATGGACCTGCCGGGCGCCGAGCCCGAGCGCGTGGCGGGCGAGATCGGCGAGCTGCTCGGCGAGGACCCGGACGGCGTGATTCGCCTGTCTGCCAAGACCGGTGACGGCGTGACGGACCTGCTCGAGGCGCTGGTGGCCAAGGTCCCGCCGCCGGAGGGCGATTCGGACGCGCCCGCCCGCGCGCTCATCTTCGACTCGGAGTTCGACCAGTACCGCGGCGTGATCGCCTACGTTCGCGTCGTCGACGGCACCCTCGGCCAGGGCGACGCCATCCTCGCCATGCAGGCCGGCACGCAGGCCGAGATCGACGAGATCGGCTTCTTCGGCCCGCAGATGACGCCGGTCGAGGCCCTGCACGCCGGCGAGGTGGGCTACGTGATCACCGGCGTCAAGGACGTCTCGCAGCTGCGCGTGGGCGACACGCTCACCACGAAGGCGGGCGCCGCCACCGAGCCACTGCCCGGCTACCGCGAGATCAAGCCGATGGTCTTCTGCGGCCTGTTCCCCGTCGAGACGAACCAGTTCCCCGACCTGCGCGACGCGCTCGAGAAGCTCGAGCTGAACGACGCCGCGCTCACCTGGGAGCCGGAGACGAGCGAGGCGCTCGGCTTCGGCTTTCGCTGCGGGTTCCTGGGCCTGCTGCACATGGAGATCGTGCGCGAGCGCCTTGAGCGCGAGTACGACCTCGAGCTGCTCGCCACGGCGCCGACCGTGGAGTACGACGTGCGCCTCACCGACGGCAGCGAGATCGTGGTGCACTCGCCGTCGGACATGCCCGACCGCGTGGAGATCGCCGCGATCGAGGAGCCCTACATCCGCGCGACGATCCTCACCCCGAAGGAGCACGTCGGCGCCGTGATGGAGCTCTGCCAGGAGCGGCGCGGCACCCACGTGGACATGACCTTCCTGTCCCAGGAGCGCGTCCAGCTCCACTACGACCTGCCGCTCGGGGAGATCGTGCTCGACTTCTTCGACCAGCTTAAGTCGCGCACCAAGGGCTACGCGTCGCTCGACTACGAGCTGATCGGCATGCGCGAGGGCGACCTCGTGAAGCTCGACATCCTGCTCGCGGGCGACAAGGTGGACGCGCTCTCGATGGTCGTCCACCGCGACAAGGCCTATCCGGCCGGCCGCGGCCTCACCGAGCGGCTGCGCAAGCAGATTCCGCGGCAGCAGTTCGAGGTGGCGATCCAGGCGGCGATCGGCGCCAAGGTCATCGCCCGCGAGTCCGTCAAGCCGATGCGCAAGGACGTGATCGCCAAGTGCTACGGCGGCGACATCTCGCGCAAGCGCAAGCTGCTCGAGAGGCAGAAGGCCGGCAAGAAGCGGATGAAGCAGGTGGGCCGCGTGGAGGTGCCGCAGGAGGCTTTCCTGGCGCTGCTGGAGCTGACCGGAGACGGCAAAGGCTGATTTAGGTGCTCCTTAAGGGGCGGACGTAGGTTGCCGCGCGATGAGTACGGACACCGCTACGCCGCCCGCCCCGGATCCCACGCTGGACTCGCTCCAGCAGTTCCTCGACGGCATCGCGAAGACGCGGCTCCTGACCGCCGATCAGGAGATTGCGCTGGCCAAGCGCATCGAGCGCGGCGACCTCGTCGCCAAGGACCACATGACCCGGGCGAACCTGCGGCTCGTGGTCTCGATCGCCAAGCGCTACCGCAACCAGGGCCTGCCGTTCCTGGACCTGATCCAGGAGGGCACGATCGGCCTGGTGCGCGCGGTCGAGAAGTTCGACTACCGCAAGGGCTTCAAGTTCTCGACCTACGCGACCTGGTGGATCCGCCAGGCGATCTCGCGCGCCATCGCGGACAAGGGCCGGACGATCCGGATCCCGATCCACATCGACAACATCCTCAAGAAGCTCGACGGCGCCCAGCGCAAGCTGGAGGCTCAGGGCGACCGCGAGATCACCATCGAGGAGATCGCCGGGATGGCCGGGGTCGACCCGGGCGAGGCGGACGTGATCATGCGCGCCGCGCAGCAGCTCGTCTCGCTCGACAAGCCCGTCGGGGACGACGCCGACGCCGCCCAGTTCGGCGACCTGATCCCGGACGAGTCCACGGCCTCGCCGTTCGACGAGGCGGTGGAGTCGATGCGCGACGAGTGCCTGAAGGCCTGCCTCGACAACCTGCCCTATCGCGACAAGCGCATCATCGAGCTGCGCTTCGGGCTCGGCGGCGAGCCGCCGCAGACGCTCGACAAGGTCGCGAAGCTGTTCCAGCTCACGCGCGAGCGCACCCGCCAGATCGAGGAGGCTGCCCTGCGCAAGCTCTCCACGCTGGCCGAGGCGCAGTCGCTGCGCCAAGCGGCGTAGTTCGAGGTAACGGCCGAGGTTCATTGGGTCATAGACTGCCGCGCCGTGCCGGTGAACACCGAAGCGACCGGGAAGACCTACCCTCCGTTCGAGTACGAGGTGGGCAGGGAGAAGATCCGCGAGTACGCGCACGCGGTGGGGGAGGACAACCCGCTCTACTTCGACCGCGCGGCGGCCACGGAGGCCGGGTTCCGCGACATCCCGGCCCCGCCGATGTTCGCGGTCGTCTACTCGGCCGGCTCGTTCGCGCCGGCCCTCTTCGACCCCGAGGTGGGGATCGACTTCGCGATGATGGTGCACGGCTCGCAGGAGTTCGAGTGGGGCGAGCCGGTCTGCTCGGGCGACGTGATCGGCACCGAGACGTCGGTGAAGGACATCTCGGAGAAGGGCGGGATGGGCTTCTACGTGTTCGAGACGGTTTCGCGCAACCAGGACGGCCAGGAGGTCGTGCGCGGCACCTGGACCAACATCGTCAGGGGGGTCTCGTGAAGGTCGAGCTGAAGGTCACGCCGGACAGGTACCTCCCGCACCGCTACGCGGGCGCCTCGGGCGACTTCAACCCGATCCACATCGACGTGGACTTCGCGAAGCAGGTGGGCCTCCCGTCGAACATCCTGCACGGCCTCTACACGATGGCGCAGGTGGCGCGGGCGAACGTGAACGCCGCGGGCGGAGACCCGCGCACCCTTAGGCGGCTGTCGGTGCAGTTCCGCGGCATGGGCTTCCCCGAGCAGGAGATCACGGTGACCGGCACGGTGAAGGAGGAGCGCGACGGCCGCGTGGTCGTGGAGACCGAGGCCGAGCAGGGCGGCAAGCGCATCATCCGGAACGCGGAAGCCGAACTCGAGCCCCGCTGAGGCCTCCGCCACAATAGGGGCGTGGAGATCACGCCCCGCCAGAGCTTCCTGCTGCGCAAGCTGGTCGAGGCCCACCGGGACCTCGACCAGCCGGTGGGCTCGAAGTGGATCGCCGAGCAGGACGACGTGCCCTGGGGCCCGTCGACGGTGCGCGCCGAGCTGGCGAAGCTCGAGGAGTTCGGACTGCTCGAGCACCCGCACACATCGGCGGGCCGCGTGCCCACCGACCGCGGCTACCGCGTGTACGTCGACGAGATCCTCGCGGAGGGCAGGCTGCCCGTCCCGCGCAAGCCGCTCGAGCTGACGACCATGCGCCGCGAGGTCGACGAGGCGATGCGGGCCACCAGCGAGCAGCTCTCCCAGGTGACGAACCTGCTCGCGCTGGTCACGGCGCCGCCGATCGAGACCGCGACCATCAGGCGCGTGGAGGTGCTGCTGCTGCAGCCGCAGGTGGCGATGGTGGTGGTGATCACGTCCACCGGCGGAGTCACGAAGCGGGTGATCTCCTACGACGCGCCGGTCGACGCCGGGCTCGTCGACTGGGCGGGCAGCTACCTGAACGAGGCGCTCGGCGGGCTCGAAGTGGGCTCCCGGGTGCTCCAGTCGCGCCTCGCCGCCCCAGAGCTGAGCCCCTGGGAGCAGGACTTCCTCGCGACGCTATCGCCGGCGTTCACGGAGCTCGAGGACACCGCTGAGAACACGCTCTTCGTGGAGGGCGCCGGGCGGCTGCTCTCCGAGCACCGCTTCCAGGAGCTGTCGCAGATCGGCGCGCTGATGGAGGTGCTGGAGCACCGCCGCGGGCTCCTTGGCGTGCTGCGCCAGTCGCTCGCGGAGCCGAACGTCTACCTGCGCATCGGCAGCGAGAACGAGACGCCCGAGCTGCCTGAGCTTCGCTCGCTCAGCCTGGTTGCGGCGAACTACGGCCTCGCGCGGCGCAACCTTGGCGCGGTGTCCGTGATCGGGCCGCTGCGGATGGACTACCCGGGCGCGATCATCGCCGTCCGCCAGGCGGCACGGGAGCTGTCGCGCTTCGTCGCCGAGGTCTACGACGAATGAGGCGCGATCCGTACGAGGTGCTCGGCGTTCCGCGCGACGCCGAGGACAAGGAGATCAAGAAGACGTTCCGGCTCGTGGCGCGCGAGCTGCACCCGGACGTGAACCGCCACGACCCGAAGGCCGAGGAGAAGTTCAAGGAGGCGGCGGAGGCGTACGAGATCCTCTCCGACTCCGAGCGTCGCGCGACCTACGACCGCTACGGCTTCGAGGGGCTCGACTCGCGCGGCTTCGCCTCGCAGTCGCACGGGTTCGGCTCGTTCGCGGACATCTTCGACGCCTTCTTCGGCGGCGATCCCCTCGGCGGCGCCTTCGGGCGCGGCGGCGCGGGCCGCATCCAGGGCGGCGACCTCGCGGTGGAGGTCGAGATCTCGCTCGCGGAGGCCGCCGCCGGCAAGACCGTCGAGGTCGCCTACGAGCTGGTGGACACGTGCGAGCACTGCCACGGCAACGGCGCGGAGCCCGGCACGCCGATCGAGACCTGTGCCCAGTGCGGCGGCGCCGGCAGGGTGCGGGCGGTCACGCGCACCGCGTTCGGACAGCTGGTACGGGAGCAGGCGTGCGAGGCCTGTGGCGGTGAGGGGCGCATCCCGTCCGAGCCCTGCCACGAGTGCCAGGGCCGCGGCAGGCGAGCGCTGCGCAAGTCGCTCCAGGTGGACGTGCCGCCTGGGATCGGGGACGAGCAGCGCATCCGCCTGAGCGGGCGCGGGCACGCCGGCGAGCGCGGCGGGCCGCCCGGGGACCTCTACGTGCTCGTGCGCGTGGCGGAGGACGAGCGCTTCCTGCGCGACGGCACCGACCTCGTGACCGTGGTGGACGTGCCCGCGCCCGCGGCCGCCCTCGGCACCACGGTGTCCGTGCCGACGCTCGACGGCGACGAGGAGATCGAGGTGCCGGCCGGCACCCAGCCCGGCACCGTGGTCACGCTGCGCGAGCGCGGAATGCCGACGCTCGGCCGCGGCCGCCGCGGCGACCAGCAGGTGGTGCTGAACGTGGTGATCCCGCGCAACCTGACCCCGCGCCAGAGCGAGCTGCTCGAGGAGCTGCGCGCCTCGCTCACCGCGGAGAACCTCGAGGAGCGGGCGGACGAGTCGCTGCTCTCGAAGGTCAGGCGGGCGCTGCGCTGATCCGCCTGGCGATCCGCGCGCCGGCCGAGCACGCGGAGCTCGTGCTCGCCGAGCTGCTCCAGCTCGCACCGGCAGGCTTCGAGCAGGTCGACGGGGACGGCTTCGTGGAGTTCGCGCTCTACGGCGCCCCGGGCGAGCTCCCCGCACTGGCGGCCGGCGACGCGGAGGTCGGCGGCGTGCGGGTCCGCGTGAGCGGCGACGAGGTGGCGGACGACTGGGCCGAGCGCTGGAAGGCGTTCCACGAGCCCGTCCTCATCGCCGAACGCCTCTATGTGCGCCCGCCATGGAGCGAGCCCCGCAACGACAGCGTCGACGTCGCGATCGATCCCGCCCAGGCCTTCGGGACGGGGGCGCACGCGACCACGAGGCTGTCGCTCGAGCTGCTTCTCGACCTGGAGCCGGGCGGGGCGCTGGCAGACCTCGGCTGCGGCTCGGGGGTGCTCGCCA
>DASQER010000212.1:0-4389 GCA_035633575.1 Thermoleophilaceae bacterium | reverse complement strand
ACGAGCAGCCGCCGCAGGCGCGGCGTGGGCGGCTGCAGCTCGACGAGCGTGCCGAGCGCGTCGAGCAGGACGGCGCGGACCGCGGTCACGAGATCCAGTGCCAGGTCGCGTACTGGGCCGTGAAGAGCCCGAGGCCGATCGCGGACGCGGCGGCCACGAGGTCCGTGCTGCGGCGCTCGTCGCACACGATCGCGAGCCACATGAAGACAGGGAACAGCACCGCGACGAAGCGCGGCAGCGACATGAGCGGCTGAGGCGTGACCGGGAACGTGAGCGGGAGCAGGAGCGAGGCGGCCACCCAGGCACCGTACGCGCGCGGCAGCCGGCGCCAGACCCCCACGCAGGCCACCACCGCGAACACGAGCGTCACGAACAGCATCACGTTGATGGCGGCGATCCGGAACGGGTCGCCCGCGGCGACCTCGAAGTAGACCGGGGTGCGCGAGCCGGACGCGAGCTGGCGAACGCCGTCGACGGCCGCCACGAGGCCGTCCCACGCGCCGGCCAGCGGCACCGTGAGCTCTCGCGACCACGCCTCCTGGACGTCGAGGAAGCGCAGGGCGTCGCCCTCCACGAGGCCGAGCCAGGCGGCATAGGCCCCGATCCCGAGCGGCGCCAGGAGGAGCCAGGCGGCGTCTCGCGAGCGCCGCGGACGCGAGCTCCACCACAGCATCGCGAGCGGGACCAGGAGCAGCAGGCCTGCGCTGCGCGTGGCCGATGCCAGCCCGGCACACGCGCCCGCCCACGCCCAGTGCCCGCTGCGCGCCGCGTAGAAGGCGCCCACCGCCAGCAGCAGGAAGAGGCTCTCGGCGTAGGGGGCGCCGAAGTACCCCGCGGCGGGGAACACGGCGAGCAGCAGCAGCGTGGGCCGCGCGAGCCGGCGGCCCAGCTCGAGCTCGGTGAGCCGGTAGAGCAGGAACAGGGCCCCCAGGAAGGCGCTCAGCGAGACCAGGTAGGCCGCCACGAGCAGCGCCGCCGGCGAGGCGCCGAGGGGCGCGGCCAAGCCGCGCACGAGCAGCGGGTAGAGCGGGAAGAAGGCCGCCCTAGGGGCGCTGTCGCCGTAGCCGGAGTCGGCTATGCGGAGATACCAGACGGAGTCCCAGCGGGCGAGCGGGGCGAGCAGCGGATCCGCGAGGGCGTGGGTCAGCGCGGGATCGTCGAACCTGTCGGCGTTCTCGCGCGCGAGCCCGCCGGTCGCAGGACCGAACGAGAGGGCGGCGAAGATCGCCACGAGGAGCACCGCGACGCGGGTCGAGACGGCCACGCGCCAAGCGGCGCGAAACGCCTCGGAGTCGCGCACGGCCGCGAGTGTGCGAGCCCGCGCGGGGGTAGCCTCATATGCCATGCCGGAGGCTCATTTCTACACAGCCGTAGCGAACAGCGCGTGGATCGACGCTGCGATCGCGCTGGCGGTCGCTTTCGCGTTCGCCCAGCTCGTGGACCGCGCGATCGCGAAACGCGGCGCGCGGGCCGGCGAGATGGTCACGCGGGGCGAGCTCTCACCGGCGGCGAAGACGCGCCTGCGGCTCGTCCGGCGACTCGTGTTCACCCTGATCCTGCTGATCGGCGCGGCGGTCGCCGCCTCGAAATTCCCCGAGGTCTCGAGCGTCGCCAAGGGCATCCTCGCCTCCTCGGCGGTGCTCGGCCTCGTCGTCGGCTTCGCGGCCCGCCAGACGCTCGCGAACGCCATCGCCGGAGTCCTGCTGGCGATCACCCAGCCGATCCGCATCGGCGACCTCGTGACCTTCGAGGAGCAGACCGGCCAGGTCGAGGACGTGAAGCTCACGTACACGTACATCCGCCTCGACGACGGGCGTCGCCTGATCGTGCCGAACGAGCGCCTGGCGCAGAGCTCGGTGCTGAACCACACGATCCTCGACCCGCGCGTCCAGGTCGAGGTGTCGGTGTGGCTGCCGCTCGACGCCGACCTTGACAAGGCCATGGACCTGATCGCTGACGAGGAGGCAGGGATCACGGTGTCCGTCGCGGAGACCGACAAGGACGCCGTGCGCCTGAGCGCCACGACCTGGGCCTCGAGCCCGGCGGACCGCGGCAAGACGACGGCGGACCTGCGCCTGCGCTGGCTGCGTCGGCTGCGCGAGCACGCACTATCCTCAACCGAGGCCTCCTGAGGTTCGGCGCCGAACGTTCAATGACCCACCGCCAGCGAAAGTCGAGGAGGCGAAAGCGCCACACCGGCCGCAGCTCCGTGCTGCTCGGCCTCGGCGTCCTCGCCACCATCAGCGTGATCGCCGTGCTGTCGGCGGTCGGCTACGTGCTGGCCATCGCCGCCACCGCGCCGGATTTGGCCGAGCTGAAGGCGGACGACAAGGGGCAGCTGTCCGCCGTCTACGCGGTGGACGGCTCGCGGCTCGGCTTCATCCAGTCCGACGTGCTGCGGCGCGTGGTCCCCTGGCGCGACATCCCGGTGGACCTCCGGCGCGCGACCGTCGCGATCGAGGACGAGCGCTTCTACAAGCACCGCGGGGTCGACCTCAACGCCATCGTGCGGGCCGGCATCAAGAACCTCGAGTCGGGCAAGACCGTGCAGGGCGGCTCGACGATCACGCAGCAGCTCGTGCGTGCTCTCTACATCAAGGACCCGAAGCGCGACTTCGCCCGCAAGATCCGCGAGGCCAAGCTGGCCTCGGAGCTCGAGGACGAGCACTCGAAGACCTGGATCCTGCACAACTACCTGAACTCGATCCCGTACGGAACCGTCGGCGGCCGCACGGCCATCGGCGCCGAGGCCGCGGCGGTGACCTTCTTCGACAAGCATGCGAAGAAGCTCGACCTCGCCGAGTCGGCGCTGATCGCCGGCCTGCCACAGGCGCCGTCCCAGTACAACCCCTTCCGCAATCCCCAGGCAGCGGTGCAGCGGCGCAACGACGTGCTGCGCCAGATGGCCTCGAACCGCTTCATCACGCAGACCGAGGCCGCCGAGGCCTCGCAGCAGCCGCTCAGGCTCAAGCGTGGCACGCGCTACATCACCCGCCGCGAGCCGTACTTCTTCGACTTCGTGCAGGAGCAGCTGATCGAGCGCTACGGCTTCGGGGTCGTGCGCCGCGGCGGCCTGCGCATCCACACGGCGATCAACCCCTCCGTTCAGGACGTGGCGCGCCAGGCGATCGCCGGGCAGCTCTACGACCCCAGCGACCCGTCGGCGGCCATCGTCTCGATCGACCCCTCGAACGGCTACATCCGCGCCATGGCCTCGAGCACCAGGTACCAGGACCGCACCTTCAACCTGGCCGCCCAGGGCCACCGCCAGCCGGGGTCCGCGTTCAAGACGATGGTCCTCACGGCGGCGATCCGCGCGGGCATCGACCCCAACCGCACCACGTACGTCTCGAAGCCGCTCAATATCGACGATCCCGAGCTGGGTGTCTATGACTGGGAGGTGCAGACCTACAGCCACTCGTACGGCGGCAACATGACCATCAGGAGCGCCACCGTCGCTTCGGACAACACCGTCTACGCGCAGCTGATCCTCGACGTCGGGCCGAAGAAGGTCTGCGAGACCGCCAAGCTGCTCGGAATCACGAGCAAGCTCGACTGCTACGCGGCCGAGGGCCTCGGCGGACTGACGCGCGGCGTTACGCCGCTCGAGATGGCGAACGCCTACGCCACGCTCGCCTCCGGCGGGATGCGCAACAAGCCGAAGGCGATCAAGCGCGTGATCTTCCCCGACGGCAAGTCCGAGGACCTCGGCAAGCCGGAGCGCAAGCGCGTCCTGACCGACGGGCAGGCCGACGCGGTCACGCAGATACTCGAGGCGAACGTGCTCGGCGGAACGGGTACGGCGGCCCAGATCGGCTGCCCGGCGGCGGGGAAGACCGGCACGACCGACGAGTTCAACGACGCCTGGTTCGTGGGCTACACACCACACCTCTCGACCGCCGTGTGGGTGGGCTACCCCGACGTGCAGATCTCGATGGAGGCCACTCGCATCGGGTCCGTGGCGGGCGGCACGTGGCCGGCAAGGATCTGGCACGACTTCATGACCACGGCGCACGGCGACGACTGCGACGACTTCCCGGTGCCCACCGAGCCCGCCGAGTTCTCGCCCTTCTTCGGCAAGTACGCGAGCACCGGGGCGGCCGGCACGGGCGAGCTCTATGACCCCAGCACCTCGGAGGACGACACGACCACCGAGCAGCAGGACGACCCGCGCTTCTACGAGCAGGCCCCGCTCGACCCGCCCAAGACCGAGACGCCGCCCGAGGACCCGCCGTCGGGGAACAACGGGAACGGGAACAACGGGAACGGGAACGGGAACGGCGGCGGCGGCGAGCAGGGCGGCGCCGGCGCGCCGGGCTGATGCCTTGCCCGTGGCCGAGCTCGACCTGATCGCAGCTATCGAGGCCACGCTCAGCGACCGCAGCGGCC
>DASQER010000211.1:0-2708 GCA_035633575.1 Thermoleophilaceae bacterium | reverse complement strand
TGAGCGGCGAGCGGACGACCAGGTGGGGGCGCGAGATGGAGTGGGAGCGCTACGAGCTGGCTCTCTAGCCTGCGCTGAGTGAACCCTCGGATCGTCGTCGCGCTCTCGCTCCTGTGCGTCTTCGCGCTGGGCGCGATCGTGCTGGCTGCGGGCGGCCGGGACGGCGACGGCGGCGACAGCTCCACGTTCGAGGGGGCGACGATGCCGGCGGGGCTGCGCGCGCCCGACTTCGAGCTGCGCAACCAGGACGGCGAGCCGGTGTCGATGCGCGCGCTGCGCGGCAGGCCGGTGATCGTGACCTTCCTCTACACGACCTGCCAGGACAGCTGCCCGATCCAGGCCCAGACGGTCCGCGGGGCGCTCGACGAGCTGGGCCACGACGTGCCCGCGCTGGCCGTGGCCGTGGACCCCCAGCGTGACACGCCCGAGCGCGCGCAGGCCTTCCTCTCGAAGCAGCGGGCCACCGGGCGCATCGACTTCGTGCTCGGCTCGCGCGCCGAGCTGCGCCCGCTCTGGAGGGGCTTCGCGATCCAGCCGCAGTCGGTCACCCGGGAGCACCAGGCGCGCTTCACGCTCGTGGACGCGCGCGGCTTCCAGCGCGTCGGCTACCCCGGCTCGGAGGCCACGCCGGAGCGGCTGGCACACGACGTGCGCCTGCTGGAGCGCGAGGCCGGGTAGTTTCTCCTACTCCCTAGGTAGGATTTGACCCAATGATGTTCTCGACGAAAGCCGAGTACGGCGTGCGCGTGATGGCGCACCTCGCCAAGCACAACGGTCAGACCCCCATCCCGCTCGGCTCGATCGCCGACGCCGAGGGCCTGCCGCTGGCGTACCTGGAGCACCTGGTGCAGCGCCTGCGCAAGGCGGGGCTCGTGGAGTCGCACCGCGGCGCGCACGGCGGCTACACGCTCGCACGCGAGCCGGAAGACATCTCGATGGCCGAGGTCGTGCGGGCGCTCGAGGGCGAGATCGCCCCTATCGAGTGCATCAGCGCCGACGCGGACGGCGGGCTCGTCTGCATCCGCGAGGGCGAGGCCGGCCACGACCCCTGCCCCACCAAGTTCCTCTGGACCCGCGTCCAGGGGTCGATCGTCCGAACCCTGAATGAGATGACGCTCGACGACCTCGTCCAGCCGCTGAGGAAGAAGGCAACCACCGTATGACGCTTGAAGTCCAGAACCTGCACGTCCGCACCGAGGAGCGGGAGATCCTCCACGGCGTGAACCTCGTCGTGAACAAGGGCGAGACCCACGCGCTCATGGGCCCGAACGGATCGGGCAAGTCCACGCTCGCCAACGCGCTCATGGGCAACCCGAGCTACGAGGTCACCGAGGGCCGCATCCTCCTGAACGGCGAGGACATGACGGAGGCGGACCCGGACGAGCGCGCCCGCGCAGGCCTCTTCATGGCCTTCCAGTACCCGGCCACCATCCCGGGCGTGTCGGTCGCGAACTTCATGCGCATGGCCATGAACGCGGGACGCGAGGAGCCGATCAAGGTCAAGGAGTTCGGGGCCATGCTCAAGGAGAACATGGACCTGCTGAAGATCGACCGCGCCTTCACGAGCCGCTACCTGAACGAGGGCTTCTCGGGCGGCGAGAAGAAGCGCGCCGAGATCCTCCAGCTCGCGATGCTCCAGCCGGACTTCGCGGTGCTCGACGAGACCGACTCGGGCCTCGACATCGACGCCCTGCGCATCGTCTCCGAGGGCGTGAACGCCATGCGCGGCGACGAGCGCGGCTTCCTCATCATCACGCACTACACGCGCATCCTGAACTACGTGAAGCCGGACTTCGTGCACATCCTGCTCGACGGCCGGATCGTGCGCGAGGGCGGCTCTGAGCTGGCCGACGAGCTCGAGGACAAGGGCTACGAGTTCGTGCGCGAGGGGGTGGCCGCGAGTGGCGCCTAGCTTCGTGGAGGACCGTCGGCGTGCCGCGCTGGAGGTCTACGAGTCCCAGGAGACGCCGACATGGCGCCGCTCGGGCTTCTGGACGACCACCCTGCGCGGCCTCGAGCTCGACGCGCTCGAGCCGAGGCGCTACAGCGATTACGACTCCGCGATGGTCTTGGACCATCTCGGCGACGAGGAGCACGCGGCGCTGATCGTCCAGCGGGGTGCCTCGGTCGTCCACACCGACGTGGCCGACGACCGCATCCTCGTGATGCCGCTCGAGCAGGCTGTCGAGGAGCACCCCGACCTGGTGCGGGAGCACTTCGGCAAGCGCCTCCCCTACGACGAGGGCAAGTTCGCCGCGGGCACGGCCGCCTTCTGGACCGGCGGCGTGTTCGTGCACGTGCCGAAGGACGTGCAGATCGAGAAGCCGATCCAGGTGGTCTGGCTGATCGACGAGCCGGGGACGGTGCAGTGGGCCCACACCCTCGCGGTGGTCGGCGAGCTTGCCGAGTGCCGCATCCGCGAGTACTTCCTCGCGCCCGACTTCGAGGGCCAGGCGCTCCACTCCGGCGCGTTCGAGCTCTACACGGGCCCCGGCGCCCAGGTCGACCTCGCTCACTACCAGGACTGGGGGCGCGGCGACGTGTACGACCTGTCGACCCGGAGGGTCGAGGTCGCCCGCGACGCGCGCGTGAAGTGGGTGCCCATCCACCTCGGCGGCCGGCTCACCAAGCAGACGCTCGACATCATCACGGCCGAGCCGGGCTCGGACATGCGCCACACCGGCATGTACTTCACCGAGCGCGACGAG
>DASQER010000210.1:0-3576 GCA_035633575.1 Thermoleophilaceae bacterium | reverse complement strand
CCGTCGAGCTTGCGCCCATGGCACATGAAGCCCTCGCGCAGGGCGCGCAGGTAGCGCCCGGCGGCCGCCGGGCCCTGCTCCTCGGCGGCCTTGAAGGCCATGCAGGCCGGGTAGGTCGAGCGCACCCCGTCGCGCTGCCAGACGCGCGGGTCGAGCGGCATCCCCGACTCGGCGACCGCGTCGAGCCACGTGAGCACGAGCGAGGAGAGGTCGTCCTCGAACTCCCGGGCGAGGCCGCCCATCACGTAGGTGATGTCGAGGTCCCCGGCGAACTCCACCATCAGCCGGCGCAGGCGGGGCTCCGCCGCCCAGGAGGCGGAGCAGGCAGGATCCGTGTAATAGCGAAGGCGTACAACCACCGGAGAGCGGAAGATAGATGACGGTGATCGGCACGCTCATCAGCGAGCGCTACCGGCTCGAGGAGAAGATCGGCTCCGGAGGGATGTCGAGCGTCTACCGGGCCTTCGATCCCATGCTCGAGCGATGGGTCGCGATCAAGCTGATGCACCGCGACATCTCGGACGATCCCGACCAGCTCGAGCGCTTCCGCCGGGAGGCGCGGGCGGTGGCGCAGCTCAACCACCCGCACGTCGTGACCGTGATCGACGCCGGCGAGGACGACGGCGCGCCCTACATCGTGTTCGAGTACGTCGACGGCGAGACGCTGAAGGAGCGCATCCGGCGCCTGCAGCGACTGCCCGTGTCCGAGGCCGTGGCCTACGCGATCGAGATCGGGCGTGCGCTCGAGAGCGCCCACGCGAACCGGCTCGTCCACCGCGACGTGAAGCCCCAGAACGTCCTCATCGACCGCGACGGCCGCGCGAAGGTCACCGACTTCGGGATCGCCCGCTCGCTCGAGGCGCAGGGACTGACGGCCACGGGCCGCGTGCTCGGCACCACCGACTACGTCTCGCCCGAGCAGGCGCTCGGGCACGAGGTGACCGGCCAGTCCGACATCTACTCGCTCGGGATCGTGCTCTACGAGATGCTCACGGGCGAGACGCCCTTCAAGGCCGACACGCAGGTGGCCGTCGCGATGAGGCACGTGAGGGACCCGCTCCCCGACGTCCAGCGCCGCCGCCCCGAGATCTCGGCCGCGCTGGCGGCGGTCGTGGAGCGCTCCACCGCGAAGGAGACGCAGAACCGCTATCCGACGATCGGCGAGATGGTGCACGACCTCGAGGAGGTCCTGGCGATCGAGGCGGCCCGCAGCGGCCAGGCGACCGGCGAGGCCACGACGGTGCTGCAGTCCCTGTCCGGGGACACCGCCGACTTCGCGCCGCTGCGGCTGCGCCGGCCGAAGCGAGCGCTCGCCCTGACCGTGCTGGTGCTCGCGCTGCTCGCCGCCACCACGGCGTTCTTCGTGACCCGCACCGAGAAGGGCACCGGCGGGCCCGTCGTGGAGAAGCCGGCCGAGCTCACGCAGGTGCGGGCGGTCTTGGCGGCGGACTACGACCCCGAGGGCGACGACGGCCAGGAATCGCCCGAGGCCGCCCGCAACGCCATCGACGGCAACCGGCCCACGGTCTGGGACACGGAGAACTACGAGGGCGGGTTCGAGGGCTCCGACAAGCGAGGCGTGGGCCTCTACGTCAGGACCCACAAGCCGGTGACCGCGCGCGGCCTCTCGCTCGCGACGCCCACCCCGGGCTTCAAGGCCGCCGTCTACGCCTCCGACACCGTTCCCGCGGGCATCGGCGGCTGGAGGCAGGTGAGCCGCGTCGAGAGCGTCGACCAGGACCACACCTTCCGGCTGCGCACCCGGCAGCCGTTCCGCAACTACCTCGTCTGGATCAGCGAGCTGCCGCCCGGCGAGAGGCAGGCGCAGATACAGGAGCTGAGCGTCTTGAAATAGGTGGTCCTGCGCAAGCCGCGGGCGGTGCCCGCGGCGCAGCGACCCCTCTCAGTGCCGGTAGCGGCGCTCCGCCTCGTGGCGCTCGCGCGCCAGCCCCAACAGCCGGTCGAGCAGCTCGACGTATGGGATGCCGCTCGCGTCGAAGAGCTTCGCGTAGACGCTCGTGGCGGTGAAGCCGGGGATCGTGTTCAGCTCGTTCACGAGCACGGCGCCGTCTGCCTCGACGAAGAAGTCGACCCTCGCCATGCCGGAGCAGTCGACGATCTTGAAGACCTCCACGGCGAGCCGGCGCACCTCCTCGCGCACCGGGTCCGGCACCCGCGCGGGCACCACGAGCTCCATCCCGCCCGGCTCGTACTTCGCCTCGTAGTCGTACCAGTCGCTCTTCGTCAGGACGATCTCGCCGGGCTGCGAGGCGATCGGGTCGCGGTGGCCGAGCACCGAGCACTCCACCTCGAGCCCGTCGGAGAAGCGCTCCACCAGCACCAGCGGGTCGTGCTCGAAGGCGCCCGCCAGCGCGGCGTCGAGCTCGGCCTCCGACCAGGCCTTCGCGATGCCCACCGACGAGCCCAGCCGCGCCGGCTTCACGAACACCGGAGGCGCAAGCGTGACCTCGCCGCCCTCGCGGATCGCCACGTAGTCGACCTGCGGGATGCCGTGCGCGGACATCAGGTCCTTGAAGAGCGCCTTGTCCATCGCCACCGCGGAGGCCATCACGCCGGCGCCCACGTAGGGCACGTCGAGCAGCTCGAGCAGGCCCTGCACGGTGCCGTCCTCGCCGAAGGGGCCGTGCAGCACGGGGAACGCCACGTCGGCGCCGAGCAGGCCGCCTGACGGCTCGAGCACGACCGGCTGCCCGTCGTGCGTCCAGCGGCCGTCGCGGTCGATGCGGACGTCGAGCGGCTCGTGGCCGCCCTCGGCGAGGCCGGCGCGAACGGACTCGGCCGACGACAGCGAGACGTCGTGCTCGCTGGAGCGCCCGCCGCCCAGGACCGCGACCCTCACGGCGCCTGCGGCTCCGTCTCCTGGAGCACGTCGTCCTGCTTGAGCACGCCGACCACGATCACGACCTGGCGGCCCTCGTCCACCTCGGTGCCCGCGCCCGGGCGCTGCTCGATCACGACGCCGTCCTGGCTCGGGTCGGTGACCGTGCGCTCCTGGTGCACGGGCTCGAGGCCCGCGGCGCTCAGGCGCGCGGCGGCCCGGCGCTCGCTCATGCCGATCACGTCGGGCACCTGGACCTGCGGCCGACCGGTCGAGACCGTGATGGTGACCGTGTCGCCGCGAGTGATCTGGGTGCCGCCGCTCGGGTCCTGCGCGATCACCTCACCCTCCGGCTCGTCTGACTCCTCCTCGGAAACCGCCACGCCGAGCCCCTCGTCGCGAAGGCGCGACTCAGCGGAGTCGCGCGAGAGCCCGGTCACGTCCGGAACCGTCACCTGCTCGGGCCCCTTGCTCACGAGCAGGCGCACGCGCGTGCCCTTGGTCACCTCCGTGCCCTCAGGCGGCACCGTCCGGATCGCGAAGTCCTTCTTCACCTTGGCGGAGAACTCCGTGTCGACGGTCACCTCGAGGTCCGCGTCCTCGAGCTCATTGATCGCCTGCCCCTGGGGAAGGTTGGCCACCGCCGGCACCAGCACGTCGCCCGGACCGCCCGAGACCTCCAGGGTCACGGTCGAGCCCCCCTCGGCCTCCTCGCCGGGGTTCGGGTCCTGGTCGAC
>DASQER010000209.1:0-9205 GCA_035633575.1 Thermoleophilaceae bacterium | reverse complement strand
CACGTTGGTTTCGGGCGTGGGGAGGCCGGCCTCCCCGCAGAGCTCCAGGAAGCGGTGCTCGAGCTCGCTACGAACGATCTGCCCCGTGCGGTGATGCACGAGCGCGTCGCGCAGCACGCCGAGTCGCCGGCGGCCGCGGGCGCGCTGAACGGCGGCATTGAGGGAGTCGAGGTCGAGGAGTCCCAGGTAATCCGCTTCGCGCAGCGCCCGCAGGACGCGGTCGCGTCCGAGCACCTCGGTCAGGTCCACCAGCGTGCGGGCCACGGTCGTGACCGGGATCCCGTCCTTCACCGTCACATCCGCCTCGTCGATCCGCCGAGCGCGATGAATCCGAATCCCGGGCAGCCGCTGCCCCGACCGCGTCGTCGTGGTCACGTGGACCCGTGCGCCCTCGCCGTCGTAGATCTTCCAAAGGGCGGCGGCATCCAGGTGGCTCAACACCGAGCCCGGACCACACGCAAACACGGCTGCCATCCAGCGCGCCTCGGACGTGAGCGGCACATGGCCGACGGCGTAGACGCCCTGATGCATTCGGTGCAACCGTCCCGTCGCCACCCGCCGTGTGACGGCGTTTCCTCGAATGTCGACCTCAGCGAGCTGGCGATGGGACACCACGCCATGCTGCCGCGCCGCGAGTCGCGCACCCCTGAGGGTGCCGGGCGAAGTGTGCCGTGTGTGCGAACTGTGTGACTAGGCGCCGACGGGGTGCCAGGCGGTCTTGAGCTCCGTCACCGCTTCCAGGCGGCTCAGGGGGTCCGCGACGGCGTCGGCGTACGAGCTGGTTGGCGCGGCGTGGCGCACGCGGGTGACCGACTCGGCTGCGAGCTTGTCGACCTCGGCGCCGAGGGCGGCGTCGGCGGAGGCGTCCACGATCGCGTTCAGGGCGTGGTGGCCGGCCAGCGCGGGAGCCAGCTCGGCGCGCCGGCCGGACAGCAGGTTCACGACGCCGCCGGGGACATCCGAGATCCCCAGCACCTCACCGAGGTCCAACCCTGCGAGCGGTCGTTCGCTGGAAAGCACGGCGACGACGGTGTTGCCGGCAGCCAAAGCGGGTGCCAGCTCGGCGACCAGGCCGAGCAGCGCGGGCTCGTCCGGCGCGAGCACGCCGACCACGCCGGTCGGCTCGGGCACCGAGAAGGACAGGAACGGGGCGGCCACCGGGTTGATGCCGCCGAGCACGGGCTGGAACTTGTCGGTCCAGCCGGCGTAGTGCACGAGCACGTCGATCGCCTGGCCCACCTCGTCGGAGCCGGTGCCGATGTCCCCGGCGCGGGATTCGAGGGCCTCAGCGAAGCGATAAAGGATCTGCCCCCGGTTGTAGGCAGTCCGCGCAGCCCAATCAGTGCTGCTTTTCCGTGCCGCCGCCACGGCATCACGGACGTCCTTCCGTGAAGCGCGCGGAATGTTGAAATCCCCAGCCCGGTCATAACGCCCCGACTCGGAGCGCACAAAAGAGCCTCCGATGAACAACTTGTAGGTCTTGCGGACGGGCAGACGGGGGGTCATGAGGAAATGCGGAGGTAGGGGCGGAGGCCACTCATCCCGCCCTCGCGGCCGAAGCCGCTCTCCTTGTAGCCGCCGAACGCCGCGGTCGGGTCGAAGTGGTTGTAGGTGTTCTGCCACACGACTCCGGCCTGGAGGGCGCTCGCGACCTCGAAGGCCTTCGCGCCCTTGTCGGTCCAGATGCCTGCGGCCAGGCCGTAGGGCGTGCTGTTGGCCTTCTCGATCGCCTCGGCCTGCGTGCGGAAGGTGAGCACCGACACCACCGGGCCAAAGATCTCCTCGGCCGCGATCCGGTGCGCCGGCGCGACCTCCGTGAACAGCGTGGGAGCGAACCACCAGCCGCGCTCCGGAAGCGCGCAGGCCACGCTGCGGCGCACCGCGCCCTCCTCCTCGCCGGCCGCGACGAGCGCCTCGATGCGCTCGAGCTGCTCGGCCGAGTTGATGGCGCCCACGTCGGTGTTCTTGTCGAGCGGGTCGCCCACGCGCAGCCGCCCCATGCGGGCCCACAGCTTCTCGATGACCGCGTCGGCCACGCTCTCCTGGATCAGGAGGCGCGAGCCCGCGCAGCACACGTGGCCCTGGTTGAAGAAGATGCCGTTCACGATCCCCTCGACGGCCTGGTCGAGCGCCGCGTCCTCGAAGACGATGTTGGCCGACTTGCCGCCCAGCTCCAGCGTCAGCGGGATGCCGCGCCCGGCCAGCGCGGCCTGGATGTCCTTGCCGACCGCCGTCGAGCCGGTGAAGGCGACCTTGTCGATGTCCGGCTCGCGCACCAGCGCCGCGCCGGTGGCGCCGTCGCCGGGCACGATCGACACCACGCCCGGAGGCAGCTCGGCCTCCTGGAGGACCTCGGCCAGCAGCAGCGCGGTGAGCGGCGTCGTCTCCGCCGGCTTCAGCACCGCGGTGTTGCCGGCCGCGAGCGCCGGCGCCAGCTTCCAGGCCGCCATCAGCAGCGGGAAGTTCCAGGGCACGATCTGCGCGGCCACGCCGACGGGGGCCACTTCGCGCCCGCCCATCCCGTAGGAGAGCTTGTCGGCCCAGCCCGCGTAGTGGAAGAAGTGCGCGGCCGCGAGTGGCACGTCCAGGTCGCGCGACTCGCGGATCGGCTTGCCGCCGTCCATCGACTCCACGATGGCGAGCTCGCGCGCGCGCTCCTGGATCAGGCGGGCGATGCGGAAGAGGTACTTGCCCCGGTCGAGCCCGCTGAGCCCCGCCCAGCCCGGCTGGGCCGCGCGCGCCGACTCGACGGCGCGGCGCACGTCGGCGGGCCCGGCGAACGCCACCTCGGCCACGGGCTCCTCCGTGGCCGGGTTGATCGTGGGCACGCGCCTCCCGTCGCCCGGGTCGCGGAAGTCGCCGTCGATGAAGAGCCCGTAGCTGTCGCGCAGCCGCACGTGGTCCGGCGACTCGGGCGCCGGCGCGTAGTCCCAGACGATGCTCGTGCGAGTGTCCTGCGTGGCCACCGGCTACTCCGTGGAAAAGTCCTCGGGTCGCGCGTAGCGCCCGGTCTGGGTCTTCTGGTACTGCATCAGCAGGTCGTTCAGGAGCGACGATGCGCCGATCCGGAAGCGCTCGGGCGTGAGCCACTCGTCGCCGAGCGTCTCCTTCACGAGCACCAGCCGGTGCAGCGCGGCCTTGCTGCTCGACACCCCGCCGGCGGCCTTCATCCCGACCACGCGGCCGCTGCGATCGACGTAGTCGCGGATCGCCTCCAACATCACCAGCGTGACGCCGGGGGTGGCTCCGCTGGCAGCCTTGCCCGTGGAGGTCTTGATGAAGTCGGCGCCGGCCTCCATGGCGAGCATCGACGCGTGGCGGACATGGTCGTAGGAGCCGAGCTCGGCGGTTTCGAGGATCACCTTCAGGTGCGCGTCGCCGCACACCTCCTTCACGCGCACGATCTCCTCCATCACGCGCGTGTCGTCGCCGGCCAGGAAGGCCTCGCGCGAGATCACCATGTCGATCTCCTCGGCGCCGGCGGCGACCGCCTCCTCGGTGTCGCGCAGCTTCAGGTCCAGAGACGCCTGCCCGGACGGGAAGGCCGTGGACACCGACGCCGCGCGCACCCCCGTGCCCTCGAGCTCCTCGCGGGCCACGCCGACCAGCGAGGGGTAGACGCATACCGCCGCCACCGAGGGAATCTCCGGCATGGCCGGCGCGGGGCAGACGGCCTTGGCGCACAGGTGCCGGACCTTGCCGCGGGTGTCGGAGCCCTCGAGCGTCGTGAGGTCGATCATCGACACGGCCAGGCGGATGCCCTGCTGCTTGGCGGTGGTCTTGATGGAGCGCTTGCCGAGCGTCGCGGCGCGCTCCTCGACGCCCACGCGGTCGACGTGCGGAAGACGGCGGATCACCCCCTGAGTATGGCGGAGGCCGCCATAGACATAATCGCGCGCAATGCCTCGTGCGGCGGTGATAGTCATGGACGCCTGCGGAGTGGGCGCGCTCCCCGACGCGGACGCCTACGGCGACGCGGGCTCGAACACGCTCGGGCACCTCTCCGAGCGGGTCGGCGGCCTCGACCTGCCGACGCTCGAGCGGCTCGGCCTGGGCTCGATCATCCCGCTCCAGGGAACGCCTCCGGCGCCGGATCCAGTGCTGCACGGCCGCCTCCACCCGCTGGGACCCGGCAAGGAGTCCACCACCGGGCACTGGGAGCTGATGGGCGTGGTGCCCAAGCACCCGCTGCCCACCTACCCGGACGGCTTCCCGCCCGAGGCGATCGAGCGGCTCGAGGAGGCGACCGGGCTGCGCTTCTGCTGCAACCGCCCATACAGCGGCACCGAGGTGATCGAGGACTTCGGCGAGCATCACCTCTCCACCGGCGAGGTGATCCTCTACACCTCCGCCGACTCGGTGCTCCAGCTCGCCGCGCACGTGGACCGGCTGCCCGAGCCGGACCTGCTCGCCGCGTGCGAGGCGGCCCTCCAGGTGATGACCGGCGAGCACGCCGTCGGACGCGTGATTGCGCGGCCGTTCGAGGGCGAGCCGGGCAGCTTCCGGCGCCGCGAGGGGCGCCGCGACTACGCCGCGCCGCCGCCCGGGCGCTCGTACCTGGAGGAGATCGAGGACGCCGGGCTGCCGGTGCACGGCGTCGGCAAGATCCGCGACCTGTTCGCGGGCGTGGGCATCACCGAGAAGCACGAGGGCGCCACGAACGCCAAGGGCATCGCGTCCACCACCAGGCTGCTCGAGGAGCTGGACAGCGGCCTGATCTTCGTGAACCTGGTCGAGACCGACCAGGTCTACGGCCACCGCCACGACGTCGAGGGGTTCCACCGGGCGCTCCAGGAGATCGACGCCGCAGTGGCACGCTGGCTCGAGCTGCTGCGAGAGGACGACCTGCTCGTCCTCACCGCCGACCACGGCGTGGACCCGAACGTGGCCCACACCGACCACACCCGCGAGTACGCCCCGCTCCTGGCGCGCTTCGAGGGCCACGGCGGCCGCCGCCACGACGGCCCGCTGGCCGACGTGGGTGCGAGCGTCCTGCGCCGGCTCACCGGCCGCGAGGCGCCCGAGCTGCCGGGCGACCCGTTCGCCTAGCCGTTCACGGCGGCCATGAAGCGTTCGAGCTTGTCCGGGTCGAGGTCGTAGCCCTCGCCGGTACGCAGGCCGGAGCAGACGTCGAGCGCGAACGGGCCGACGGTGTCGATCGCCTCGCGCGCGTTGCCGGGGTTCAGGCCGCCGGCCAGGTAGAGCGGCACGTCCACGCGCTCGCGGATCTGGCGGCTGAGCGCCCAGTCGTGGCGCCGGCCGGTGCCGCCCAGCTCCTTCATCTCGAGGTCGGGGTTGCCCGAGTCGAGCAGGAGCGCGTCCACGTCCGGCGCCACCGCCACGGCCTCCTCGACCGACTCCGGGCCGGTCACGTGGATCACCTGCACGAGCTTCACCCCCGGCATCGCCCTGCGCAGCTCGGCGTGGGCGCCCGGTGCCAGGGCGTCCACCAGCTGCAGCGCGCGGGCCTTCACGAGCCGGTTCTACTCCACGAGCTGATCGACCTCCTGGAGGGGCGTGAGCAGGAAGGCGTCGATCCCGGGCGGCACCTCCGCCGCGATCTCCGCGGCCTTCTCGTTCGAGATCGGCCCCGGCCCGCTCGGCATCGGGGACACGAGGCCGACCGCCGACGCGCCGGCGTCGATGGCCATCCAGACCTCCTCGACGCTCTTCATGCAGCAGACCTTCACGCGCGTGCGGGTGGGTGGCTTCATGGCGGCTCGACAATCTAGCCTGCTCGCAGTGAAGCGAATCTGCGTCTTCTGCGGAGCCAGCCCCGGCGCCCGGCCCGAGTACGCCGCGGCCACCGCCGAGCTCGCCCGGCTGCTCGTGGCCGACGGGATCGGCGTGGTCTACGGCGGCGGGGGCGTCGGCCTGATGGGCGCGCTTGCCGACGCGGTGCTCGCCGAGGGCGGCGAGATCGTCGGGGTGATCCCGCAGGCCCTGGTGGACAAGGAGATCGCGCACCGGGACGTGTCCGACATGCGCGTGGTGGGCTCGATGCACGAGCGCAAGGCGCTGATGGCCGAGCTCTCAGACGCCTTCGTCGCCCTGCCGGGCGGGCTCGGCACCCTCGAGGAGCTGTTCGAGGTCTACACCTGGGCGCAGCTCGGGCTGCACCGCAAGCCGTGCGCCCTGCTCGACGTGGAGGGCTACTACGCGGGGATCGCGCGCTTCCTGGCCCACGCCGTCGAGGAGCGCTTCGTGCGCGAGGAGCACCGGGCCATGCTCATGGTCGAGCGCGATCCGCGCGCGCTGATCGACCGCCTGCGCGGCTTCGAGCCCGACACCGCGCTGCCCAAGTGGATCGACCGCGAGGAGACCTAGCTGAGCGCCTGTAACCTGCCGCCCTCGATGGCCGATACCAGCGTAGGAGAGATCCTGGTTCAGCGTGACGAGCTCGCGCACCGAGTTCGCGAGCTCGCCGAGGAGATCTCGAAGGACTACGCCGGCAAGGACGTGCTCCTGGTCGGCGTGCTGAAGGGCGCGGTCTTCTTCCTGGCCGACCTCATGCGCCACCTCGAGGTGGACTGCGAGGTCGACTTCATGGCGGTCTCCTCCTATGGCTCCTCGACGGACTCGTCGGGCGTCGTCCGCATCCTCAAGGACCTCGACGCCTCGATCGAGGGCCGCCACGTGCTGATCGTCGAGGACATCGTCGACTCGGGGCTCACCCTCTCCTACCTCTTCCGGATGCTGGGGGGACGCGCCCCCGCCTCGCTGGAGGTGTGCGCCCTGCTCACCAAGCCGGATCGGCGCGAGGTGGACATGCCGATCAAGTACGTCGGCTTCGAGATCCCGAACCGATTTGCCATCGGCTACGGCCTCGACCACGCGGAGCGCTACCGCAACCTCCCCTACGTGGCCGTTCTGAACGAGCCCTGAAACGCAGGATTCACGTGCGTAAGCGGGGAATCTGGCTCATACCCCACTGCTACGCTTTGGTTTCACCCCGAACGCAGGTTCTCGCGTGAGCAGATTCTTCAAGAGCGCCGCATTCCCCATTCTCATCGTCGTCGTGCTGGCCTTCTTCGCTCAGAAGCTGATCAGCCCTGGGGACAGGACGGAGCCGCCGCCCTACTCGCAGTTCCTGCAGCAGGTCGAGCGCGGCGACGTCAAGAGCGCGACGCTCAGCACGAAGAACAACCGCGTCGACGTGGAGCTCAAGGGCAGCGGGACGAAGTACCAGACCGCCTATCCCGACAACACCGAGCAGAACCTGGTCAACCAGCTGCGCGCCAACGACGTCCGGGTGGACGTGAAGCCCAAGGGCGGCTCCGGCTGGCTCACGGCGCTGACCTACATCCTGCCGTTCGTGATCTTCCTGCTGTTCTGGCTCTTCATCATCAACCAGATGCAGGGCGGCGGCTCGAAGGTCATGTCCTTCGGCAAGTCGCGCGCCAAGCGCATGTCGGTCGACGCGCCCAAGATCAGCTTCCGCGACGTGGCCGGCGTCGACGAGGCGGTGGAGGAGCTCCACGAGATCAAGGAGTTCCTCGAGAACCCGAAGAAGTTCCAGGCACTCGGCGCGCGCATCCCGAAGGGCGTGCTGCTGTACGGCCCTCCGGGCACCGGCAAGACACTGCTGGCGCGCGCCGTCGCGGGCGAGGCCGGCGTGCCCTTCTTCTCGATCTCCGGCTCGGACTTCGTCGAGATGTTCGTGGGCGTGGGCGCCTCGCGCGTGCGTGACCTCTTCGAGCAGGCGAAGCAGAACTCCCCCTGCATCATCTTCATGGACGAGATCGACGCGGTCGGCCGCCACCGCGGTGCCGGTCTCGGCGGCGGTCACGACGAGCGCGAGCAGACGCTCAACCAGCTGCTCGTCGAGATGGACGGCTTCGAGATGAAGGACAACATCATCCTCATCGCCGCCACGAACCGGCCGGACATCCTCGACCCGGCGCTGCTGCGCCCGGGCCGCTTCGACCGTCAGATCGTCGTCGACCGTCCCGACCGCAAGGGCCGGACGAAGATCCTCGAGGTGCACACGCGCGGCAAGCCGCTGGCCAAGGCGATCCAGCTGGACACGCTCGCCGGCCAGACCCCGGGCTTCACGGGCGCCGACCTCGCGAACCTGGTGAACGAGGCCGCCCTCCTGGCCGCCCGCCAGGGCAAGCGCGAGATCGACCACCTCCAGCTGGAGGAGGGGATCATGCGCGTGATCGCTGGTCCGGAGAAGAAGACCCGCGTGATGTCGGAGAAGGAGCGCAGCGTCACGGCGTTCCACGAGATGGGCCACGCGCTGGTGGCGCACTACCTCGAGAACACCGACCCGGTTCACAAGGTCTCCGTGATCTCGCGCGGCCAGGCGCTCGGCTACACGATCTCGCTGCCGACCGAGGACAGGTTCCTCACCACTCGCGCGGAGCTGTCGGACTCGATGGCGATGACTCTCGGCGGCCGCGCCTCGGAGGAGATCGTGTTCGGCGAGGTCACGACCGGCGCCTCGAACGACCTGGAGAAGGTCACGGCCACCGCCAAGCAGATGGTCATGCGCTTCGGGATGTCCGAGAAGCTCGGCCCGCGCGTGTTCGGCCACGACCACGGCCAGCCGTTCCTCGGCCGCGAGTTCAGCTCCGAGCCGGACTACTCCGACGACGTCGCCCGCGAGATCGACGACGAGATCCGTCGCATCGTGGAGGAGGCGCACCAGGCCGCCCGCCAGGTGCTCGAGGAGCACCGTCAGGCACTCGACATGACCGCCGCGATCCTGCTGCGCCGCGAGACCATCGAGCGCGAGCAGTTCATCGACATCCTCGCCGGCAAGTCCGAGGAGGAGGTGTTCGGGGCCGAGGAGCCGCCGGTTCCGGTTCTGCCGCCCGCGACGCCCGAGGCGCCGGAGCGCAAGCCCGAGCGGGCGCCCAAGGGGCTGCCGCGCCCGGGCCTCGCCGGAGGGACCGCCGAGATGCGCGGGACCGAGCCTTCGCCCGAGAAGCCGTAGGGCTCTTACCCCGCTGGGAGCAGCGATCTCGACCCGCCCGCGCCAGCGATGCCGTTGCGGTTATCCCTGAAATACAGGGAAAAGCTCAACCGGGTGCATTTGCGGCCGGACGGCCGCAAGCGATACTCCGGCCCGTGCCCGCGCCGGTGATCATGGGGGTCGTCAACGTCACGCCCAACTCGTTCTCGGACGGCGGCCTGTTCCTGGACGCCGATGCGGCGGTCGAGCACGGCCTGAGGCTGGCGGGCGAGGGCGCGGCGATCC
>DASQER010000208.1:0-2378 GCA_035633575.1 Thermoleophilaceae bacterium | reverse complement strand
GCCGACGCCGTCCGGACGACGGCGTCGCGCTCCCGCAGCTTGCGCCTGTAGCGGACCGTGTGGATCGCCAGGTAGAGGAGGAAGACGCCGAACAGGCCGAAGAAGATCAGCACCACCACCGGGTCGCCGCTGCCGGTGCCGGACGATCCTCCGCCGCCGAAGCTGGATCCGCCGCCGCCCCCTCCGCCGCCGAACCCGGAGCTGCCGGAGCCGGCCTGAGCGAGGATCAGCGGGAGCGAGCCCATCGAGCAGCAGGATAGGAAACAACGGGCGCGACGCGCAAACCGGTGGTAGCGTGCCTGATGCCCAGCAGATCCGCCGCCTGCATCTCCCTCGCCGCAGCGCTGCTCGCCGTTCCGGCCGCGGCCCACGCGCAGGATGTCGTGAAGCCCAGCTCCGTGGAGGCCTCCACGACTGTGCCCGCCGGCGGGGCGAGCACCCTGACACTCCGGTGCCCGAGCGCCGCCGTGGCGCTGAACGCCGCCGTCACGAGGCAGGGCGAGGGCGTGAACGTGCGCAGGTCGGTTCCCGGCGGGGGCCCGCGCGACTGGAGCTTCCGGCTCACGGCGGCCGCGGGCGCGCGGCGCCGCGGGGCGAGCGCCGTGCTGCGCTGCGTGAGGGTCGAGGTCCCGGATGGCGTGTCGGGCGTACGGCTCTTCGTCAGCACGCGCAAGCATCCGGGAATCTCCATCCCGGCCGGCTCCTCGACCACCGTCCAGCCGCGCTGCGGGGGCGGCTACGCCGGGACCGGCTACGGCCTGGACCCCGGCGCGCGCGGCGACGTGAGGGTCGCGGCGGCGGTGCCGACGGCCCACGGGTGGAACTTCCGGCTGGAGAACACCGGCGCGGCCAGCGCCACCGCCGCGCTGAGCGTGCGCTGCCTGAAGCTCGCGGCAACGGGCCGTCGCGCCGGCGCGCCCACCACGCTGCGCTTCCAGGTGGCGCGGCCCGAGTTCCAGAACGACGTCGGGCCGGTCGCAGACCGGGGCTTCTCGAACGCCTGCACTCGCCGGCAGTTCAGCGTGGCCGCGGGTGTGTCGTTCGACTGGCGCGACGACATCGTGCTGGGCCGCAGCCACCCGGCGGGACCGTGGGCCGGCGTCTGGACCTTCCGGCAGGCGACCGGAACCGAGAAGGTTCGGAGCTTCCTGGTCTGCCTGGGGCGCAGGACGCAGTTCGGCTAGCCCGGAACACGTCGCGCACTAGCATCCCGCGCCGCATGCAGTTCGACCTGAGCGAGGAGCAGCAGGACATCCGCCGGCTGGTGCGCGACTTCGCCGACGGCGAGGTGCGCCCGGTGGCCGAGGAGCTGGACCGGGAGAAGCGCTTTCCGTACGAGATCGTGGCCAAGCTCGGAGAGTTGGGGCTGATGGGAATCCCCTACCCGGAGGAGTACGGCGGCGGCGGGGCCGACAACCTCAGCTACGCGATCGCGATCGAGGAGCTGGCGCGGGTGGACTCGAGCGTGGCGATCACGGTGGCGGCCCACACCTCGCTCGGCACCTGGCCGCTCTACGCGTTCGGCTCCGAGGAGCAGCGGGCCGAGTGGATGCCCCGGCTCTGCTCCGGCGAGCGGCTCGGCGCCTTCGGGCTCACCGAGCCGGAGGCGGGCTCCGACGCCGGCAACACCCGCACGCGGGCCGAGCTGGACGGCGACGAGTGGACGATCAACGGGGCCAAGCAGTTCATCACGAACAGCGGCACCGACATCTCTGGCTTCGTGACCATCACCGCCCGCACGGGAGAGGACGAGATCTCGAACCTGCTGGTCCCGAACGGCACGCCGGGCTACGAGGTCGGAGAGCCGTACCGGAAGATGGGCTGGAACGCCTCGGACACGCGGCCGCTCAGCTTCGAGGACTGCCGCGTGCCGGAGGACAGCCTCGTGGGGCCGCGCGGCCAGGGCTTCAAGCAGTTCCTCCAGACGCTCGACGGCGGGCGCATCGGCGTCTCGGCCATGGGGGTCGGGCTGGCTCAGGGCGCTCTCGACGAGGCGCTCGCGTACGCGAAGGAGCGCGTGGCCTTCGGCAAGCCGATCTCGAAGTACCAGGCCATCCAGGCGAAGCTCGCCGACCTGTCCACGGAGATCGAGGCCGCGCGCCTGCTCACGTACAAGGCGGCAATCGAGAAGGACCTCGGCAGGAGCTTCTCGCTCACGGCCGCCCAGGCCAAGCTGAAGACCGGCCGGCTCGCGGTCCGAGCCACGGAGGAGGCCGTTCAGATCCACGGCGGCTACGGCTGCATCGAGGAGTACCCGGTCTGCCGCTTCTACCGGGACGCGAAGATCCTCACCATCGGCGAGGGGACCGACGAGGTCCAGCAGATGGTGATCGCTCGCGCGCTCGGCTGCTGAGAGCGGTAGGTTCGGGGCTACCCGA
>DASQER010000207.1:0-7412 GCA_035633575.1 Thermoleophilaceae bacterium | reverse complement strand
AGCCGCTCGCGCATCTCCGCCGCCGCGGGCGCCGAGAGGGTGAGCGCGAGGATCCGCTCGGCCGGCACGCCCTGCTCCACGAGCCACGCGAACCGGCACGTGAGCGTGCGCGTCTTGCCGGTCCCGGCCCCGGCCACCACGACGAGCGGGCCGTCCGCGTGGGTGACGGCCGCCTCCTGCGCGCGGTTCAGGCCGTCGAGGGCTACAGGCATCGCGGCCTAGGATACGCCGCAGCGTGTCCCTGCCCGACAGCACCGATTGGCTCGCCTTCTGCCGCCGCGCGGCAGGCGCAGCGAGGGACGCGGTACACGCCTACGCCACCACGGCGGAGCGCGCGGTGGAGACGGGTCGCGGCGAGGGCGGCGACACGGCCTACGTGATCGACCGCGCGGCCGAGGACGCGATCTTCGCCGAGATCGACGCGCTCGGGGTGCCGCTCGTGGCGGTCTCGGAGGAGCGCGGCGAGGTGGAGATCGGCGGGGGCGGGCGGCTGCGGGTCGTGATCGATCCCGTGGACGGCTCGCTCAACGCCAAGCGGGGGCTGCCGTTCGCCTGCGTCTCGATCGCGATCGCGTCCGGGCCGCGCATGGGCGACGTCGAGGTGGGCTGGGTGGCCGAGCTCGACCCGCGCATATCGGAGCGTGACGAGCCGCGCCTCGGCCGCGACTGGTGGGCGGTCCGCGGCGAGGGCGCGTTCCGCGACGGCGAGCGGCTGCCGCCCCTCCGGCCAGGCCCGCTCGAGGTGCTCGGGGTCGAGACCGCGCGGCCCTCGCTCGTTGCCGCCGCCAGCGCGGCCATCGAGGCCGTCGAGGCGCGCCGCATCCGCGTGCTCGGCTCGGTCGCCATGACGCTGTGCCTGGTGGCCGCCGGCCAGCTCGACGCGATGCTGTCGCTGCGCCCGATCCGCTCGGTGGACGCCGCGGCCGCCCAGCTGCTGGTGAAGGAGGCCGGTGGAGCGGTGGCCTTCCCCGCCGACGACGAGCTCACCCTGGAGATGCGTTCCCCCGTGCTGGCGGCCCGCGACGAGAAGCTCCTCGAGCGCCTGCGCACCACCTTCGCGTGAGCCCGCCCCTTCCGGGCGACCACGCTGTTGCGGTTAACCCTGAAATACAGGGCAAACCTCAACAAGGTCGTCAGGCGGCCGCCGATTCGAACTGTCCGAACCGGACCGCCAGACGATCGGGGTCGGGGTGCTCCGCGGCGAGTCGTGGCTTTCGGATCGCCGTGCCGTGGAAGCCCTGAAGCCCCTCGCGAAGCATGGGTCCGTTGTGCTCATCACGCAGCCGGCGTGCGATGTGAACTGTCCCTGTCGGATCGATCCCGAGGAGATTCCGGTCGTAGGCCAGGTGATGGATGGCGCACAGCGCCAGACCATTCACGACCGCGGCGATCCCCTCGGGCGAGGGATCGGCGACGATGTGGGCCGCCTGCACGAGCTCGCGTTCACGGAGTGCACAGATCGTGCAGCGCTGTCCGTAGGCCCGAAGCACCTCCTGGCGGAAGCGTTGCTGGTGCAACCGAACCCTCACCTCGCGAAGCGCGTAGTTACGCATGTCGGGTGTGGACACCGGGCCCCCGGGCTGAGTGTCTATCCCCTGGAGGCCTGTCTCCAGCAGCACCACCCGGGAGGCCGGATCATTGATCCGCACGAATACGGGCGCGATGACTACGTACTGCCCGGGCGCCATCCCCTTGAAGTAGATGAGCGGGCTTTGGAGATTATGCGCGGCCTCAAGCGCGCGGTTGTCGGGCTGCTCCACCGCCCCCGCTCGGTAGTGGTAGAGGATCGCCCCGCCGTCGATGTCGATCTCGTCCTCATACGGACGGGCCATGCCCGGTTTTTCCGACGCGGTCATGAGGGTCAACGCCGCCGGCCCCCGCATCTCCTTCGGTCTGTGGATGCCCTTGTAGAACGAGCCGAAGCTGATGCGGCTCCCACGGAACTCGAACCCAGCCCGGAGGGCGGACAGCGGAACGAGCTCGTCGTACGCCGCACTCAGCTCCTGGGCCCTCGTAATGGCTGCCTGTCGAAGCGCCAGATCTGGATCGACGGGCATCGCCGCAGAGCATCGCCCAGGACGGCCAGCCTATGCAAGCGGGATTGGCGCTCGGCCTTCGCGGGCATTGAGGGTTCTCCCATGGCCCGTCTGAAGAGAGTGGACTGCTCGGGCCCCGGCATCAGCCGCCGGGGGCGCGGCAAGGGATTCGAGTACCTGGACGACGACGGCCGCCGCGTGAGCGATCCGAGCGTGATCGAGCGGATTCGCGAGCTCGCCATCCCGCCCGCGTGGGAGGACATCTGGATTTGCCCGTACCCGATGGGCCACATCCAGGCGACCGGCACGGACGCGGCGGGCCGGAAGCAGTACCGCTACCACGACCGCTGGCGCGAGCGCCGCGACGCCGAGAAGTTCGAGGAGATGATCGACTTCGCCCGGGCGCTGCCGAGGCTCCGCAAGCGCGTGCAGAAGGACCTCAAGCGCGACGGCATGCCGCGCGAGAAGGTGCTCGCCTGCGCGATGCGCCTGCTCGACCGCGGCTTCTTCCGGATCGGCTCGGAGGACTACGCCGAGGAGAACGACACGTACGGCATCGCGACGATGCGCAAGGACCACGTGAAGGTGTCGGGCGACGAGGTCACGTTCGACTACGAGGCGAAGGGCGGCAAGCGGTGCGTGCAGTCGATCGGCGACCCGGTCGTGGCGGAGATCGCCCGGGCCCTGAAGCGGCGCCGCGGCGGGGGCGAGGAGCTGCTCGCCTACAAGGAGGGCCGGCGCTGGGTCGACGTGAAGTCAGCCGACGTCAACGCGTACCTCAAGGAGGCGACCGGCGGGGACTTCAGCGCCAAGGACTTCCGCACCTGGAGCGGCACGGTCCTGGCCGCGGTTGCGCTGGCCGTTTCGGGCATGGCCACAAGCTCGAACGCCGCCCGCACGCGCGCGAAGACGCGGGCGGTCAAGGAGGTCTCCCGCCACCTGGGCAACACGCCGGCGGTCTGCCGGGCGTCGTACATCGACCCGCGGGTGTTCGACCGCTTCGACGGGGGGCTCACGATCGGAGGCGCGCTCCCGGAGCTGGTCGAGGACACGGCCGCGTGGCCGGACCTGCCGCGCGCGGTCGACGAGGCCGTGCTCGACCTGATCGCGGACAACCGCGAGTCCGACCTCGTGGAGGAGGGCGTGGAGCTCGCGGCTGTCGCGTGAGGACGGCGCTACGAGCGCCGGCCGAAGTCCGTCGTGTAGGTGGCGCCGCCGCCACCCGCGGGAGTGCCCGACGCGAGTCCGATGCCGATCTCGCGGTAGGACGGGCTGAGGATGTTCGCCCTGTGGGGCGGGCTGTTCATCCAGGTGGTTCCGATCGCGCGCGGGGTCGAGCGCTTTCCGGAGCCGTAGGCGATGTTCTCGGCGACGCTCCAGCTGCGGGCGCCCGACAGGTATCCGGCTCCGCGGATGCGGTCCACGAAGCTCGCGCCGTTGCGCGAGTTGTGCGAGAAGAAGCGGTGGCGGGCCATCGAGCGCGAGTGGCGACGCGCGGCCCTCGCGAGCTTGCGGTTCAGGCGCAGCGGCCGCAGGTTGTGACGGGCGCGCTCGACGTTCAGGACGCAGAGGGTGGCGCGCACGAGGGTGCGCTTGCTGACCTGGGAGGCGGAGGCGTTGGCGGAGTCGCACGCCCCGGCCGCCGAGGCGCTCGGCGCAGCGGCGAGGAACAGGGCGCAGGCGGCGGCGACGAGCGCAGGCTTGGAAGAACTCATGCATTACTTCAGTCGGGTGTTCCACGCGGGACCTTTCGGCCGTCGCTCCGCCCTGGACGGGTGTTCGACCCCCTTTTGGGGGACCTGTGGGTGGGTAGGGAAGCGCCGGTGCCACCCGCCGCGATCCTCGACGGCGACGGCACCCTCGTCGACACGCCGCTTGCGGCAAGCTAGAGGCGCATGGCCGAAAGGCTCGGCAGCTACAGGACGAAGCGCGACTTCGAGAAGACGCCCGAGCCGAAGGGGCGGCGGCGCTCGAAGGCGCACGAGCCCCGCTTCGTCGTCCAGGAGCACCACGCCCGACGGCTGCACTGGGACCTGCGCCTGGAGCACGAGGGCACGCTGGCGTCGTGGGCCCTGCCGCGCGGCATTCCCGCGCATCCCGACGAGAACCGCCTGGCGGTTCGCACCGAGGACCACCCGCTCGAATACCTCGAGTTCGAGGGGGAGATCCCCAAGGGCGAGTACGGCGCCGGCACGATGACGGTCTGGGACCGCGGCACCTACGACGCCGAGAAGTTCCGCGACGACGAGGTGATCGCCACCTTCCACGGCGAGCGGCTGCGCGGGCGCTACGCGCTCTTCCGGACGCGTGAGCGCGACTGGCTGATCCACCGGATGGACCCGCCGGAGGACCCCGCGTACGAGCCGATGCCCGAGCGCGTGAAGCCGATGCTCGCGCGCAGCGGCGGCCTGCCGCGCAAGGAGGAGCAGTTCGGCTTCGAGGTGAAGTGGGACGGCATCCGCACGGTGCTCTTCTGCGACCACGGCCACGTGGAGCTCCAGGGGCGCAACTTCACGGACTTCACGCCGCGCTACCCCGAGGTGCGCGAGCTGGCGCGGGAGCTGGGCGCGCGCCGAATCGTCCTCGACGGCGAGATCGTGGCCTTCGACGAAGAGGGGCGGCCGAGCTTCGAGCGCCTCCAGGCGCGCATGCACCTGGCCTCGGAGTCGGCGGTCAAGCGGCGCATGCGCGACATCCCGGCCACCTACGTGATCTTCGACCTGCTCTACCTCGACGGGCACTCGACCACGTCGCTGTCGTACGAGGAGCGGCGCGCCGTCCTCGAGCAGCTCGAGCTCGAGGGACCGGCGTGGCGCACGCCCGCGTACCACCGCGGCGAGGGCGGCGCCCTGCTCGAGGCCACCAGGGAGCTGGGCATCGAGGGAGTGGTCGCCAAGAAGCTCGACTGCCCGTACCAGCCGGGGGTGCGGGCCTCCCACTGGATCAAGGTGAAGAACGTGCGCTCCCAGGACGTGGTGATCGGCGGCTGGACGCCGGGGGCCGGCGGGCGCGGCGGGAGCATCGGCGCGCTCGCCGTGGGGGTGATGGAGGACGAGAAGCTCGGCTATGCCGGCAAGGTCGGCACCGGCTTCACCGAGCAGACCCTCGCCATGCTGCGGCGCGAGCTCGAGCCGCTGCGGCGCGACACGAGCCCGTTCAGCGGCCGCCAGCCGCCCAAGGGCACGGTCTTCGTGGAGCCCCGCCTCGTCGCGGCTGTCGAGTTCCGCGAGTGGACCAAGAGCGGAACGCTGCG
This sequence comes from Thermoleophilaceae bacterium, assembly GCA_035633575.1. Classification (GTDB taxonomy): domain Bacteria; phylum Actinomycetota; class Thermoleophilia; order Solirubrobacterales; family Thermoleophilaceae; genus JACVRW01. The sequence continues at coordinate 2,123 of DASQER010000207.1, read as the reverse complement.
CGCGCCCTCCTTCAAGGGCCTGCGGCCGGACGTCTCGCCGCAGGAATGCGTGCGAGAGGAAGGTTAAGCGGCCCGTGGCAGGTACCTTTGGAGCATGCCACGCGCCATTTGGAGCGGTGCGATCAGCTTCGGCCTGGTCAACATCCCCGTGAAGCTCTACAGCGCGGTCTCGCGCAAGACGGTCAGGTTCCACCAGATCGACGCCGAGTCGGGCCAGCGCATCCGCCAGCAGCGGGTGAACCCCGGGTCCGGCGAGGAGGTCCCCTACGAGCAGATCGTCAAGGGCTACGAGATCAGCCCCGACCGCTACGTGACGATCACGCCCGAGGAGCTCGAGGCGCTCGAGCCGCAGAAGACGCGCACGATCGACATCGAGGAGTTCGTGGACCTCGAGCAGATCGACCCGATCTACTACGACCACCCGTACTACCTCGCGCCCGACAAGGGCGCCGCCAAGGCCTACAAGCTCCTGCTCGACGCGATGGAGGAGGCGGACAAGGTCGCGATCGCCCGCGTGGTGATCCGCTCGAAGGAGAACCTCGTCGCGCTGCGCTCGTACAGGGGCGCGATCACGATGGAGACCATGCTCTTTCTCGACGAGGTGATCCAGCCCGACTCGATCGAGGAGCTGGCGGTCATCGACGGCGACATCAAGACCACGAAGCGCGAGCTCGACATGGCGAAGCAGCTGATCGAGTCGCTCTCGGGCGACTTCGACCCGGAGCAGTACAGCGACGAATACCGCGAGCGCGTGCTCGACATGATCGAGCGCAAGGCCGCGGGCGAGACGATCACGATCGAGGCGCCCGCCCCCGAGACGAAGAAGGTGCCGGACCTGATGGCGGCCCTCGAGGCGTCGATCACGGCTTCCAAGAGCCCGCCGAAGAAGAAGGCGGCGTCGCGCAGCTCCAACGGGTCCAAGTCGCGCAAGAAGTCTCCCGCGAAGAAGTAGGTGGCCTCCCGCCGGGTGGAGGTGGAGGTCGAGGGCCGCCGGCTCTCGCTCTCGAACCTCGACAAGGTGATGTACCCGAAGACCGGGTTCACCAAGGGCGAGGTGATCGACTTCTACACGCGCGTCTCGCCCGTTCTGCTGCCCCACCTCCGCGACCGCCCGCTCACGCTGAAGCGCTACCCGAACGGAGTCGAGGGCAAGTACTTCTACGAGAAGCAATGCCCCTCGCACCGGCCGGAATGGGTGCGGAGCGAGGCCGTGGCGCTCAGCAGCAAGAGCATCGACTTCTGCATCTGCGACGACCTCCCGACGCTCGTCTGGCTCGCCAACCTCGCGGACCTGGAGCTGCACCCGTCGCTGTCGAAGGTGCCCGCCGTCGAGCGGCCGACGATCATGGCGTTCGACCTCGACCCCGGCCCGCCCGCGGGGCTCGCCGAGTGCTGCGAGGTGGCGCTGATCCTGCGCGACGCGCTGGCGCGGGTCGGCCTCGAGTCGTTTGCGAAGACCTCGGGCTCGAAGGGGATCCAGGTGTACGTCCCGCTGAACGTCGACGACGTGGACTACGACCACGGCACCAAGCCGCTCTCCCAGGCGCTGGCCCGGCACCTCGAGGCGGAGCACCCGAAGCTGGTCGTCTCGAGCCAGAAGAAGGAGCTCCGCAAGGACAAGGTCCTGATCGACTGGAGCCAGAACGACGAGCACAAGACCACCGTCTCGGTCTACTCGCTGCGCGCGCGGGAGCGGCCGACGGTCTCGACTCCGCTCGACTGGGACGAGATCGAGGCCGGCGATCCCGACGCGCTCGTGTTCGAGGCCGCAGACCTGCTCGAGCGCGTCGAGGAGCGCGGGGACCTGTTCGCGCCGGTGCTCGAGCTGAAGCAGCCGTTGCCGGACCTGTAGGCGAGTACGGTTCGCGGAGATGGTCGATTGGTCCCTCGCCCGGCAGGTCGCGCGGCTCGCCGCGGGCCAGGGCGCGGACGAGGCGCCTCCCTTCGACGTGGCGGCGCTCTCGGCGGAGATGGAGGGTTCCGTGGCGGGCTACACGGGGCTGGCGCTCGCCACCCCGACGCCCCCGGTGGAGACCGTGAGCCGCGCCGAGTGGGCCGCGGCCAACCTCGACGCCCTCGCGCACATCCTCGACCCGGTCGCGGCGCGGCTCGACGACCGGCTC
>DASQER010000206.1:0-2750 GCA_035633575.1 Thermoleophilaceae bacterium | reverse complement strand
ACACCTGATTCACAAGCAAGTCCTCTGCTAGCCTCCGCAACCCTCGCAATCCCGAGCAGTATGGAGCGACAAGCACAATGACCACCGTCCTCGCCTACCTGGATCCCGGCAGCGGGAGCATGATCCTGCAGATCCTCGCGGGTGGCCTCGCGGCGGTCGCCGTGACTGCCAAGCTCTACTGGGGTCGCATCCTGAAGTTCCTCCGCATCCGCAAGGATGAGCCGGGCGACGCCGCCTAGCTAGCTTTCCGGGCGGGTGGGCGCAGGAGCCCCCCGGGTTCCTTCCATGTCCACGCCTGAGACGCCCACCTCGTCAGCGCCCGACGGCCTCGAGCCCGGCTCCTTTCGCGACCCCGAGAGCCGCGTCTTCTACGCGGGCGACGAGGTCTACCGCGCGCTCTCCGCCGACGGTCTCAGCGACTTCGAGGCCCTGGAGGCCACCGGCCTGCTCGACGGCGAGCGGATCGTGCGCACCGAGCGCGCCACCGACATGGCGGCCCTTCGAGGGCTCTTGGTGCGCGAGCCGGCCGCGGTGCTCCGCCACGAGCGGATCCCGTTCGTCTCCTACCCGTACGAGTGGACCTTCTCGATGCTGAAGGACGCCGCGCTGCTCCAGCTCGACCTGCTGCTCGCGGGCCTCGAGCAGGACCTGGTGCTAAAGGACTCCACGCCCTACAACGTCCAGTTCAGGGGCGCGCGGCCCACGTTCGTGGACGTCGGCTCGTTCGAGCGCATACGCGACGGCGAGCCCTGGGTGGGCTACCGCCAGTTCTGCATGCTCTACCTCTACCCGATGCTGCTCCAGTCGGCGAAGGGCGTGCGGTTCCACCCCTGGCTGCGCGGGTCGATCGACGGGATCAGGCCGGCCGAGATGCGGGCGCTGATGTCGTTCCGCGACCGCTTCCGCAGGGGCGTCTTCACCAACGTCATCCTGCACGCGAAGCTCGAGGAGCGCTACGCCGACAAGCCGCAGCAGGTCAAGGACGAGGTCAGGCGCGTCTTCAAGAAGGAGCTGTTCGTCGCGAACGTGCGCAAGATGCGCAAGCTCGTGGAGCGGCTCTCGTGGGACCCGCCGGAGGGCGTCTGGACCGCCTACGGGGAGCGCAACAGCTACACGGACGACGACGCCCGCCGCAAGGACGAGTTCGTGCGCGAGGTGGCCACGAGCCGCGACTGGAAGCTCGTCTGGGACATCGGCTGCAACAACGGCCGCTACTCGCGCATCGCGGCGGAGGGCGCGCGCACCGTCGTGGCGGTGGACGCGGACCAGGGCCCGGTGGAGCTGCTCTACCGCGACCTCCGCGAGGAGCGCAACGAGCAGATCCTCACGCTGACGATGAACCTGGCCGACCCGTCGCCGGGCCTCGGCTGGCGCGGGCTCGAGCGCAAGTCGCTGCCGGAGCGCGGCCGGCCCGACCTGGTGCTGGCGCTGGCGCTCGTGCACCACGTGGCCATCAGCGCGAACGTGCCCGTCAAGGAGTTCATCGACTGGCTCGCGTCGCTCGGCACGGCGCTCGTGATCGAGTTCCCCACGCGGGAGGACCCGATGGTGAAGAAGCTGCTCGCCCCGAAGCGCGACGGCCTCCACCCCGACTACGAGCTGGAGTTCTTCGAGCGCACGCTGAACGAGGCTTTCGAGGTCGAGCGCAGCGAGCGCCTCGAGTCCGGGACGCGCGTCCTCTATTACGCGCTTCCCAAGAGGGGATGACGGAGCGCAAGGAGGGCCTCAAGGAGGCCGCCTTCGCCTACCTCAACCTCGCGGTCCTCTGGACGTTCGCGGTCGCGCAGCCCCTCTTCGACCTCCTGAAGGACAACCCGGAGTTCTTCGCCGCGCGCGGCTCCTCCGGGGTCGACATCGTGAGCTTCTCCGTCCTGCTCGTGGTGCTGCCGCCGGCCCTCCTGATGGCGGTCGAGCTGTTGCTGGGGCTGATCCGGCCAGAGCTGCGGAAGGGCGCCCACATCGTCTTCTTGGGCGCGCTCGCCGCACTGATCGCGGCCCAGGCGCTGAAGAAGTCGATCGACGTCTCCGACACCGTGCTGATCGGCCTGAGCGTGCTGGTCGGCGCCGGCATGGCCGCGCTCTGGGCGCGGGCGGAGCCGGTGCGCTCCTTCCTCAACGTGCTGTCCCCGGCCCCGCTCGTGTTCCTGCTGCTCTTCCTGCTCAGCGGGCAGATCTCCGAGCTCGCCTTCCCGAACGAGGCCAAGGCGCGCTCGATCGGGGGCGTGGCGCGCGCGCCGATCGTGGTCGTGCTGCTCGACGAGCTGCCCTCGAACACGCTCGTGGACTCGGGCGACGAGCTGGACGCGAAGCGCTATCCCGGCTTCGCCGAGCTGGCCGCGAACGCCACCTGGTTCAAGAACGCCTACACCATCTACGACTCGACCGAGCGCGCCCAGCCCGCGATCATGGACGGCGACCTGCCCACGAAGGACAGGCAGCCGATCTCCTCCGACCACCCGAACAGCATCTTCTCGCTGTTCGCCAAGACCCACCGGCTGAACGTGAGCGAGGAGGCGACCACGGTCTGCTCGCGCGACCTCTGCAGGGACGCCCGCCTCGACGAGTCGTACGGCAGCCGCATCTCGTCGATGGCGGAGGACCTCGGGCTCGTGTGGCTGCACGTGGTGTCGCCGCCGCACATCGAGAACGACCTCGCGAGCGTATCCGAGAACTGGGGCAACTTCGGCGGCAGCGGCGACGCCGAGCCGATCAGCCAGCGGACCGAGCAGCTGGATACGCGGGCCAACCTG
>DASQER010000205.1:0-13621 GCA_035633575.1 Thermoleophilaceae bacterium | reverse complement strand
ACAGCGGTCAAGCCGCCGACACCACCCCCAACGTCGGTGGTAGACGAGCGTCTCGCGGACGTCAGCTTCACGACGAAGCTGCTCCGCCGCCCGGAGCTCGGAGCGATGCTGGCCGCCATTGTGGTGGGCGTCTTCTTCGCGCTCACGGCGGATCCGTTCGGCACGCTTGGCGGCGCCGCCAACTGGACCGACGTGGCCGCCACGTACGGCATCCCGGCGGTGGCGGTGGCCCTGCTGATGATCGGCGGCGAGTTCGACCTCTCCGCCGGTGTCATGACGGGCACCGCGGGCCTGTTCATGGGCATAGTCGCGACTGAGCTGGACCTCAACATCTGGGTCGCGATCCTGCTCACGTTCGCGTTCGCCGGCGCGATCGGCTTCCTGAACGGCTACATGGTCGTGAAGACGAAGCTCCCGAGCTTCATCGTCACGCTCGCGACCTTCTTCGTCCTACAGGGCGTGAACCTGGGCCTGACCAAGGAGATCACGGGGACCGTGCGCGTGGCCGGCCTCTCCGAGGTGCCCGGCTTCGAGAGCGCGAAGAGCATCTTCGGCGGCACCTTCTGGGAGCCGCACAACTTCCGCGTGTCGGTCCTGTGGTGGATCCTGATCACGGCCATCGCTACCTGGCTGCTCGCGCGCACGCGCGTGGGGAACTGGATCTTCGGCGTCGGCGGCGACGCCACCGCCGCGCGCAACGTCGGCGTGCCCGTCCCGCGCGTGAAGATCGGCCTCTTCATGACGACCGCTTTCTGCTCCGCGCTCGTGGGCATCATCATCGCGCTGCGCCTGGGCTCGATGCAGGCCGGCCAGGGCATCGGGGACGAGTTCACGTACATCATCGCGGCGGTGGTCGGAGGCTGCCTCCTGACCGGCGGCTTCGGCTCGGCGATCGGCGCATCGGTTGGCGCGCTGATCATCGGGATGGCGTTCATCGGGATCCAGTTCTCGGGCTGGAACACCGACTGGCGCTTCCTGTTCCTCGGCGTGATCCTGCTGGCCGCCGTGCTGGTCAACAACTTCGTGCGACGCAGCGCGGAAGGAGCCCGAAAATGACAACGAACGGGAACCCACCACTGCTCGAGGTGGACAACGTCTCGAAGTACTTCGGGAACGTGATCGCGCTGAAGGACGTGACGACGACCGTCGACGAGGGCCAGGTCACCTGCGTGCTCGGCGACAACGGCGCCGGGAAGTCGACCTTCATCAAGATCCTCTCCGGGGTACACCACGAGGACGAGGGCGAGATGCGCATGAACGGCGAGCGGGTCTCGTTCGGCTCCCCCCGCGAGGCGAAGGAGCGCGGCATCGCGACCGTGTTCCAGGACCTGGCCACCGTTCCGCTGATGTCGATCTGGCGCAATTTCTTCCTCGGCTCGGAGCCCACGGTGGGCCGCGGGCCGACCCGGCGGCTGAAAATCGACGACGCGAAGAAGGTCATGCGCGAGGAGCTCAAGAAGATGGGCATCGACGTGCGCGACCCCGACCAGCCGGTGGGCACGCTCTCCGGCGGTGAGCGCCAGGCGGTGGCGATCGCACGCGCCCTGTACTTCGGTGCGAAGGTGCTGATCCTCGACGAGCCGACGTCGGCGCTCGGGGTGAAGCAGTCCGGGATCGTGCTCCGCTACATCGTGCAGGCGCGAGACCGTGGCGTGGGCGTGATCTTCATCAGCCACAACCCTCACCACGCGCACCCGGTCGGGGACCGCTTCGTGATCCTCAACCGCGGGAAGCTCCAGGGCTCGTGGAACCGCGGCGAGATCAGCCGCGACGAGCTGGTGCAGATGATGGCCGGCGGCGCCGAGCTGGACCAGCTGACGCATGAGCTCAACCAGGAGCAGCAGCAGGAGCCAAGCACGCAGTGACGACGACGCAGGCGACGTCCGCGCCCTCCGGCAACAGCGCCGCGCGGCGCCGCATCGGCGTGGGCCTGATCGGCTTCGGCTGGCTCGGTCAGGCCCACAGCCGCTCGATGCAGCGGATCCGCACGCTGTTCCCCGAGCGTGAGTTCGACCCCGAGCTTGTGATCTGTAGCGACACCGTGCCGGCGCGCGTGGACGAGGCGATCAACTCGTTCGGGTACCGGCGCGGCTCGGCGGACTGGCGCCGGGTGGTGGACGACCCCGACGTGGACGTGGTGTTCATCGCGGCGCCGAATGCGATGCACGTCGAGCTGATCGAGGCGGCCGCGCAGGCGGGTAAGGACGTGTTCTGCGAGAAGCCGGTCGGCGGTACGCCGGCGGAGACGGCCCGCGCGGAGCGGGCCGTCCGGCACGCCGGCGTGATCAGCGGCGTGGGCTACAACTGCCGCTGGGCGCCGCTCGTCCGCTACGCCGCGCAGCTCGTGGCCGACGGGAGCGTCGGCCGTGTGAACCACTACCGCGGCCGCTTCTTCTCGATGTACGGCAGCGATCCGATGGGCCTCCTCTCGTGGCGCTTCCTGGTCGACGAGGGCGGGCACGGAGTGACCACCGACCTGATGAGCCACTCGGTCGACCTCGCGCACATGCTCGTGGGGCCGATCGTCCGCGTGGTCGGCACGACCGAGACCTTCATCCGCGAGCGGCCGCTGCCAGTGCCCGGAGCGGGGACGCACTACGGCCGTGGGCGCGCGGGCGACCCGGTCGGCGAGGTCACGAACGAGGACTACGCAGGCATGCTCTGCGCGTTCGAGAACGGAGCGCGAGGGACCTTCGAGGCCGGCCGGACGCTGCTCGGGCCGGAGAGCCAGATGGCGTTCGACCTCCACGGGAGCGCCGGGGCGATCGGCTGGAATCTGGAGCGCATGAACGAGCTCCAGGTCTACCTGGCGACCGACGAGCCGCACTCGGGCTACACCACGGTCTATGGCGGCGAGCGCTTCCCGTACCACGGGAACTTCGTGCCCGGGAGCGCGAACGGGATCGGCTTCGAGGACCTGGTGGTAATCGAGGACTTCGAGTTCTGCCGATCGGTGGCCGAGCGCCGCCAGCACCGTCCAGGGTTCGCGGACGCCCTCGCGGCGGTGAGCGTGCAGGCCGCGCTCCTGCGTTCGGTCGAACGCGGCCACTGGGAGGACGTCGTGTCGCTGCGGGAGGAGTGATGGCGGTCGCGACGGACACGGTGCAGATCGGGATCATCGGGGTCGGCCGGATCGGTGCCATGCACGCTCGCCTGCTCTCCGGCCAGGTGCCCGGCGCCACGGTCACGGCGGTCAACGACGCCCTCCCCGAGGCTGCGCGCGCTCTCGGCGACGAGCTCGGCGTGCTGGTCGCGGCCAGCGCCGAGGAGGTGCTGGCCGCACCCGACGTGGACGCCGTCGCGATCTGCTCGAGCACGGAGACCCACGCGGCCCTGATCGGCGCGGCCGCGGACGCCGGGAAGGCCATCTTCTGCGAGAAGCCGGTGTCGCACGACCTCGCGGAGGTCGATCGCGCGCTCGACGCGGTGGCCCGGGCAGGTGTGCCGTTCCAGATCGGCTTCAACCGCCGCTTCGACCCGGCGCACCAGTCGGTGCGCGACGCCGTCGCCGCGGGCGAGGTGGGCGAGCCCCACCTCGTGCGGATCTCGAGCCGCGATCCCTACCCGCCGCCGTCCAGCTACGTGCGGGTGTCGGGCGGCATCTTCCTCGACATGACGATTCACGACTTCGACATGGCGCGCTACGTGACCGGCAGTGAGGTCGTTGAGGTCTACGCGCGCGGGGCCGTCCGGATCGATCCTTCCTTTGGCGAGGCCGGCGACGTGGACACCGCCCTGGTGGTGCTCGAGCACGAGAACCGCTGCATCACGGCGATCGACAACAGCCGCCGGGCCGCGTACGGCTACGACCAGCGCGTGGAGGTCTTCGGCGCGCGCGGAATGGCGGCGTCGGAGAACCCGCTGCGGCACACGGGCGTCGTGCGGACGGTGGAGGGCACCCGCGCGCCGGCCCTGCCTGATTTCTTCCTGGAGCGCTACGTCCCCAGCTACATCCGCGAGTGGGAGGCCTTCGTCGCGGCGCTGCGCGCCGGCGAGGAGCCCCCCGTCGGGGTGGTGGACGCCAGGGCACCGCTCGTGATCGGGCTGGCCGCGGCTCGCTCGCTGCACGAGGGCCGCCCGGTGCGAGTTACCGAGGTCGAGGCGTCGTGAGCGACGACGTGTTCACCGCCCAGCGGCTCGACGGCAGGGTGCTCGTCGTGACCGGCAGCACCCAGGGTCTCGGCGCCGCGATCGCGGTCAGGGCGGCACGGCTCGGCGCCGCCGGCATCGTGGTCTGCGGGCGCGACGAGCGCCGCGGCGAGGCGGTTCGTGCGGAGCTTGCCGCGCTGGGGTCCGAGGCGGCCTTCGTGCGTGCGGACCTCGGTAGCGAGAGCGACTGCCGCAACGTCATGCGCTCGTGCGAGGAGCGCTTCGGCCGCCTCGACGGGCTCGTGAATGCGGCTGGGCTCAGCAGCCGCGGGACGCTGGATGACACCAGCGTCGAGCTGTGGGACCGCCTCTTCGCGGTGAACGCGAGGGCCCCGTTCGTGCTCATGCAGGAGGCGGCGCGCCTGATGCGCAGGGGCGGAGGCGGCGGCAGCATCGTGAACGTGATCACGATGGCGAGTCACGGCGGGGAGCCAGTGCTCACCGCCTATGCCGCTTCGAAGGCGGCGCTCGCGACCCTCACGCGCAACGCCGCCTACCAGCTGCAGCCCGACCGCATCCGCGTGAACGGCCTCAACATCGGCTGGACCGCGACCGAGGGCGAGCACGCGGTTCAGACGGCCACGGGCGAGCCCGAGGACTGGCTGGCAGCCGCGGACGCGAGCAGCCCGTTCGGCCGCCTGCTGCGCCCGGATGACATCGCGCCGATGGCGACCTACCTGCTCAGCGACGCCGCGGCGATGGTCACCGGATCCGTGATCGACTTCGACCAGACGGTCCAGGGTCCCTCCGGGGAGCACGTGGCACCGGCCGCTGCGAGCGTGGGCACATGAGGGTCTACCTGACGGGCGCCTCGGGGTTCGTCGGCTCGAACATCGCGCGCGTGTTCGCCGCTCATTGCGCCGAGCTCGCCTGTCCGCGGCACGGGGAGGTCGACGTGACCGACTCCGAAGCCGTCCGGCGCAGCGTCGGGGCGTTTCGGCCGGCCGCGATCGTGCACTCGGCGATCCTCAACGACTTCGCCGCCCTCTACGCCGACCGCGCCGCGGCGTGGGACGCGTACGTCGGCGCCACGCGCAACCTGGTGGACGCCGCCAACGAGACCGGCGCGCGCGTCGTGCTCGTGTCCACCGACTGGGTCTTCGACGGCACGCAGAGCGGCGCGACCGAGCGCACCCCCCCGAACCCGATCAACCTCTACGGCTTCCTGAAGGCGGCGAGCGAGCTGGTCGTGACCGAGCGCGCCGAGCGGGGCGCCGTGGCGCGCATCTCGGCCGTGAGCGGGGCGCATGGGGCTCCGCGCGAGCAGGACGCGGGCCTTGGCTACTTCGTGACGGCACTGGTCGATGCCCTGCGCCACGGCAGGCGGTTCGGGGTCTGGGAGAGCGACGCGATCAACATGGTCGCCACGCCGACGCTCGCTAGCGACGCCGCAGACCTCATGTGGCGCATCCTCGAACGCGATCTCGACGGCATATTCCACTGCTGCGGCGGCGAGACCGTCGACCGCGCCACGCTCGCGCGGCGGGCGGCGGAGGTCTTCGAGCTCGATTCGGAGCTGCTGGACGTGGGCGTCCCGCCGCCGCATGCCGCGCTGCCCGGCCCGGTTCCGTACGACACCAGTCTCGACGCCACATGTACCGCGGAGGCGCTCGATGTCGAGTTGTCGGATGTGGCGACGATTCTCGGCCGGCTGAAGGAAGAGCTCGCGGTGACGGCGTGACGGAGCTCTTCGACTTCATTTCCATCGGCCGCGTCGGCGTCGACCTCTATCCGGAGCAGTCGGGTGTCACGCTCGCCGAGGTGGAGACCTTCCGGAAGTCGCTGGGCGGAAGCCCGGTGAACGTGGCCGTGGCGGCCGCGCGGCTGGGCGCGCGGGCCGCGACGATCACCAAGGTGGGCGACGATCCCTTTGGTCCCTACATCCGCGGCGCGCTCGAGGAGTTCGGGGTGGACACCCGCTGGGTGGGCACCGACCCCGACCTGCGCACCCCGGTCGTGTTCTGCGAGATCCACCCGCCGGATTCGTTCCCGCTGCTCTTCTACCGGGAGCCGAAGGCACCGGACATGAACATCGCCCTGGAGGAGCTCGACCTGGATGCGATCCGCTCCGCGCGCCTGTTCTGGACTACCGGCACGGGGCTTTCCGACGAGCCGAGCCGCTCGGCCACGCTCGGTGCCCTCGAAGCACGCGGCCGCCAGGCCGGCTTCACGGTCCACGACCTCGACCACCGCCCGATGTTCTGGAGTGACGAGAGCGAGGCCGGCCGCTGGGCCCGCGCAGCGCTCGAGCACGCGACCGTCGCGGTGGGCAACCAGGACGAGGTCGAGGTGGCGGTGGGCACGCGCGACCCGTGGGAGGCGTCGGCGGCGCTGCTCGAGCTGGGTGTCGAGCTCGCCATCGTCAAGCGCGGACCCAACGGCGTGTTCGCGCGCACAGCCGACGAGGTCATCGAGCTCGAGCCGATCCGGCTGGAGGTCGTGAACGGGCTCGGGGCGGGCGACGCCTTCGGCGGCGCGCTCTCGCACTCGCTGCTGGCGGGCCACGACACCGAGTACGCGCTGCGGCTCGCAAACGCGGCCGGTGCCCTGGTGGCGTCACGCCTCGCCTGCGCGGACGACATGCCGTTCCTGCCGGAGCTCGAGGAGATGGTCGGCGGGAGGGCGGCGCGATGAGCGTGCGGCTCACGGTCGGGCAGGCGCTCGTCAGGTTCCTGGCCGCGCAGGAGATCGAGCGCGACGGCCAGCGGCAGCGCTTCTTCGCCGGCTGCTTCGGGATCTTCGGGCACGGCAACGTGGCCGGCCTCGGGCAGGCGCTCCAGCAGCACGAGGACCTGCTGCCCTACGTCCAGGGCCGCAACGAGCAGGGCATGGTCCACATGGCCGCCGGCTACGCGCGGCAGCGCAATCGGCTCGGCACGTGGGCCTGCACGACCTCGATCGGCCCCGGGGCCACCAACATGGTCACCGGCGCGGCGCTCGCAACCGTCAACCGCCTGCCCGTGCTCCTCTTGCCGAGCGACACGTTCTCGACGCGGCGCCCCCATCCCGTGCTCCAGCAGCTCGAGGTGACGCACGACGCCACCGTGTCGGTGAACGACACCTTCCGGCCGGTGTCGCGCTTCTTCGACCGCATCGAGCGGCCCGAGCAGCTCGTGTCCGGAGCGCTGGAGGCGATGCGGGTCCTGACCGACCCGGCCGAGACCGGGGCGGTCACGCTGGCGCTCCCCGAGGACGTGCAGGCCGAGGCAGTCGAGGTGCCCGAGGCGTTCCTCGAGCCGCGCGTGTGGACCGTCTGGCGCAGGCCGCCGGCGCCGGGCGCCCTGGCACGCGCCGCCGAGCTGGTGCGCCACGCGCGGCGCCCGCTGATCGTGGCGGGCGGGGGCGTGATCTACTCGGAGGCGACCGAGGCGCTGCGCGCGCTCGTCGATGCCACCGGCGTCCCCGTGGGCGAGACCCAGGCCGGGCGCGGCTCGCTGCCTTCCGACCACCCGCTCTCGCTCGGAGCCATCGGCGCCACCGGCACGTTCGCCGCCAACCGCCTGGCCCGGGAGGCGGACCTCGTGGTCGGCGTGGGCACGCGCTGGAGCGACTTCACGACCGCTTCGAAGTCGGCGTTCCAGGACCCCGACGTGCGCTTCGTGAACGTGAACGTCTCCGAGTTCGACGCGGCGAAGCACAGCGGCCTCGCGCTCACGTGCGACGCCCGGCTCGGCCTCGAGGCCCTGAACGAGGCGCTCGCGGGGCACCGCGCGGACGAGGAGTGGGAGAGCCGCGGGCGGCAGGAGGCCGCCGCGTGGGCGGAGGAGGTCGAGCGGCTGGTGCACGCAGGCCACGGGCCGCTGCCGAGCCAGGCCGAGGTGATCGGGGCGATCAACGACGCGGCCGGGCAGACGGGCGTGGTCGTGAGTGCCGCGGGCTCGGCGCCCGGCGACCTGCACAAGCTCTGGCGCGCCCGCGACCCGAAGGGCTACCACGTGGAGTACGGCTACTCGTGCATGGGCTACGAGATCCCCGGCGCCATCGGCGTGAAGCTGGCGGCCCCCGAACGCGACGTGTTCGCGATGGTCGGCGACGGCTCCTACCTGATGCTGCCGGGCGAGCTCGTGACGGCGGTCGCGGAGAACGTGCACATCGTGGTCGTGCTCGTGGACAACCACGGCTACGCGTCCATCGGCGCGCTCTCGCGCTCGGTCGGCTCCGCCGGCTTCGGCACGCACTACCGGCGCCGGGAGGCGCGCCAGCTGCTCGACGCCCCGGACGGTGAGGGGCCGGCCCAGCCCGCGGAGCCGCTGCCGGTGGACCTCGCGGCGAATGCCGAGAGCCTCGGCGCAAGGGTGGTCCGCACCAGCACCATCGAGGAACTGCGCGAGGCGCTCGAGGGCGCGAAGGCGGCGCGTGGCGGGCCCGTCGTGGTGCACGTGGAGACCGACCGCTACGTGGGCGTTCCGGGCTACGAGGGCTGGTGGGACGTGCCCGTGGCCGAGCTGTCGGACGACCCCGCGGTGCAGGAGGCGCGCCGCGAATACGAGCGCGCGCGCGAGGCGCAGCGCCAGTACATGGACACGCCATGAGCGAGCTGCTCGTCCGATCCCCTGTCACGCCGGCGTCAGCCGGGTGGAAGTACGTGGGCTTCGAGGTCTTGCAACTCGACGAGGGCCGGCCGCAGGTGCGCGAGACCGGGGACCGTGAGCTCTGCCTGGTGGTCGTCCAGGGCTCGTGCCACGTGCGTTCCGAGCATGGAGAATGGCGAGACCTTGGCGGCCGTCCGAGTCCTTTCTCGGGTCGGCCGGATGCGGCCTACCTACCGCCCGGTACGGCCTTCGAAATAGAGGGCACGGGCGAGGTCGCACTGTGCACCGCTCCGGCGAATGGGGGCGCGAAGGCGCGCGTCCTTCCGGGCGGCGAGCTGGAGGTGGAGGTGCGCGGTCACGGGGCCCAGGAGCGCACCGTCACCCCGATCCTGATGGGCGACCGCGAGGCCGACTCGCTGCTCGTGTGCGAGGTGCTCACCCCGCCCGGCCACTGGTCCAGCTATCCGCCGCACAAGCACGATCGCGACGCGCTGCCCGAGGAGAGCTTGCTCGAGGAGACCTACTACCACCGCATCGACCCGCCGCACGGCTTCGCGCTCCAGCGCGTATACACAGGCGACGGTAACCTCGATGAGACGCTCGCGGTGCGCGACCGCGATGTGGTTCTGGTCCCGCGCGGATACCACACCGTGTCGGCGCCACCGGGCTACGCCGTTTACTACCTGAACGTGATGGCCGGTCCAGAGCGGACCTGGGCTATCGCAAACGATCCCGACCACGAATGGATGCTTGAGCCATGACAGTCACCACCTCCGCCACCCGCGTGCTCGACAACTACATCGGCGGATCGTGGACCCCGGCCGCGTCCTCGGAGCAGCTCGACGTGACCAACCCGGCGACCGGCGACGTGCTCGCGCGCGTGCCGCTCTCCTCCTCCGCCGACCTGGACGCGGCCGTGCAGGCCGCGCGCGCCGCGCTCCCCGCATGGCGCGACGTGTCAGTGATCGCCCGGGCGCGCAAGCTGTTCGCCCTGCGCGAGGGGCTCGACGCCCGCCGCGAGGAGCTCGCCCGCTCGGTCACCACCGAGATGGGCAAGACGATCGTGGACGCCCGCGCCGAGGTCGCGCGCATGATCGAGATGGTCGAGGCCGCCTGCGCCATCCCGACGACCATGCAGGGGCGCGCGCTGGAGGACGTGTCGCGCGGGATCGACGCGGAGACCATCCGCCAGCCGGTGGGCGTGTGCGCCGCCATAGTGCCGTTCAACTTCCCCGCGATGGTGCCCTTCTGGTTCCTGCCGTTCGCGATCGGCTGCGGCAACGCGTTCATCCTGAAGCCCTCCGAACAGGTTCCGCTCACCCAGCAGATCGCGTTCGAGGTGCTCGACTCGCTCGGTCTGCCGCCCGGCGTCGTCAACCTGGTGAACGGCGGCCGTGAGGTGGTCGAGGGCATCCTCGACCACCCGGGGATCGACGCGGTGTCGTTTGTCGGCTCCGCGCCGGTGGCGAAGATCGTCTACGAGCGCTCGGCCAAGGCCGGCAAGCGCGTTCAGGCGCTAGGCGGCGCGAAGAACCACATGGTCGTGATGCCCGACGCCGTGGTCGACAAGACCGTGAACGGGATCATCGGGTCTGCGTTCGGCGCGGCCGGACAGCGTTGCATGGCGGGGTCGGTTGTCGTCACCGTCGGCGAGGCCCACGAGCGCCTTCTGCCCGCCCTCAAGGAGGCGACCGAGGCGGTCAGGGTCGGCGACGGCCTCGACGAGGAGAACGAGCTCGGGCCCGTGGTGTCGGAGGCCGCGCGCGACCGAATCCTCGCGGCGGTGGATCGCGGCCTCGAGGAGGGGGCCGAGCTGGTCGTGGACGGCCGGGATCCCGGCCTGGCCGAGGGCTGCTTCATCGGCGCGACGATCCTCGACGGCGTGACGCCCGAGATGGAGCTCGCGCGCGAGGAGATCTTCGGGCCCGTGCTGTCGCTGATCCACGTGGACACGCTGGACGAGGCCATCGAGGCCGTCAACTCGAGCCGTTTCGGCAACGGCGTGTCGATCTTCACCGAGTCCGGCGCGGCGGTGCGCAGGTTCAAGCACGACGTCGAGGCCGGCATGGTCGGCGTGAACATCGGCGTGGCCGCTCCGGTCGCGTTCTTCCCCTTCTCGGGCTGGAAGGACAGCTTCCTCGGCGACCTGCACGCCCACGGCACGGACGCGGTCGAGTTCTACACGCGCAAGAAGACCGTCACGACACGCTACTTCTCGAGCGGCGAGTCGGGCAGCTACTTCGTCGAGAACTGACGGCTTCCGCCACATCGGCGCGCCGCGAGGCGACTTTCTGGGACGGCGTCCGCGCGGGCGTCCCGTTCGCGATGGCCGGGGGCCTCTTGTCGCTGTCCTTCGGCGTCGTCGCGCAGGAGGCGGGGCTGTCGGCGCTCGAGGCCATCGTCATGTCCGCCATCGTCTATGCCGGCTCCGCCCAGTTCAGCGCGATCGCGATCCTCGCGCAGGGCGGCGGGGTCGGAGCCGCGATCACCGCCGCGGCGCTGATGAACTCGCGCTTCCTGCCGATGGGCGTGGCGCTCGCTCCCTCGCTCCGCGGCGGGCCGCTCAAGCGGGCGCTCCAGGGCCAGGCCGTGGTGGACGCCTCCTGGGCGCTGGCCGCGCGCCCCGACGGCAGCTTCGACCGGATGCTGCTGTTCGGATCCTCGGCGGTCCAGTACGTGACCTGGGTGACCGGCACCACCATCGGCGCCATCTGGGGCGAGGCGCTGGGGAACCCGAAGGACCTCGGGCTCGACGCCCTGTTCCCGGCCTTCTTCCTCGCCCTGCTCCTGAACGAGGCACGCAGCGGGCGCGCGCGGGGCGTCGCGGCGCTCGGAGCCCTGATCGCGCTCGCGCTCGTGCCGGTCGCGCCGCCGGGAGTGCCGGTGCTCGTGGCGAGCGTCGCCGCGCTGGCCGGCCTCACGCGCGGCGCGCGCGAGGCCGCGGCCCAGCGCCAGGAGGCGGAGGGAGAGCCGCGGTGAGCACCGGCGCGACCGTGATCGCCGGCTGCGCGCTCGTGACCTTCGCGATCAAGGCGGCCGGGCCGGTGGCGCTCGGCGGCCGCGAGCTGCCGGTCTGGTTCATCAGCGTGGTGGTGCTGCTCGCGCCCGCCCTGCTGGCCGCGCTCGTGGCCACCCAGGCGCTCGCCGAGGGCGATCGGCTCGCGGTCGGGGCCGATACGGCGGGCGTGGCGGCCGGAGGCCTGGTGGCCTGGCGCTCCGGGTCGATCGTCGCGTGCGTCCTGGTGGCCGCGGCGACCACCGCCGCCCTTCGCGCGCTCTAGAACTTGTGGCTCTTGCGAGCGGCTTCCCTGCGGCGGGCCTCCGCCACGCGGCGTCGCTCGTCGCGCTCGCGCTCGTGCGTCTCGCGCTCCTTCTTGCCCGCCTTGCGCGCTTCATCGTTGCGCTGCGAGATGCGCTCCTTCTCGGCCTTCCACGCGGCTTCGGTCATCGGACGGTTCCAGACTGCTCCCCGGTGGGTGCGACCACAGGGAGATGCGAGGAGCGGAGCACCCGACGGTGGCTGGTTCTCCACAGAGACTACCGCGCGACCCGGGAGGGTCCGGTTACCCGCACCCCCTGACGCCTGCTCGCCCCCTGGCCCACGGACCCCCGCGACGGCATGCTCCTTCATGTCAACTACGAAGGAGAGATCATGGAAGCAAGCACGCAGTCGCACCCGTCAGTCGAGACCAACTCGCTCGAGGGAGCTCGAGCCTGGTTCGCGGAGAAGGGCCTCGCGCGAAGGCGCGAGGACAGGATGGTGGCCGGTGTGGCCGGCGCGTTCGCGCGTCGCTACGGGGTCAACCCGTTCGCCATGCGCGTGGCCGCCGTGGCCACGATGATCGTCTTCACCCCGCTCACCTACATCGCCCTCTGGGTCCTGATGCCGAAGGCGGGCTGAGGCTCGCGGCTAGCCGGCGTCGGCGGAGAGCGCCTTGCGCTCCTGCCGGCGCTCGTCCACGCGCACGACGTCCCAGGCGAGGCCGGTGGCCTCGAGCGCGCGGATGACCATCCACGAGGGGTCGACCTGCCAGCGGCGCAGGCCGTGCGCGGCGGAGGTGGGGAACGCGTGGTGGTTGTTGTGCCAGGACTCGCCGAACGTGAAGATCGAGAGCCAGGCTAGGTTGCGCGACTCGTCGTCGGTCTCGTAGCTGCGGCGGCCGAAGAAGTGGCAGAGGGAGTTGATGCTGTAGGTCACGTGGTGGACCACCAGCATGCGCACGCCGCCGCCCCAGAGAAGGCCCGTCAGGGCCGCACTCAGCGTGCCGCCGATCAGGTAGCCGAGGCCGAAGGCCAGCGCCAACCCGCCCAGCGCCCAGTAGAGGAAGGTGCGGTCGACGAAGCTGATCGTCGGGTCGGCGATCAGGTCCGGGGCGTAGCGCTCGCGCTTGCCGCGCTGGGTGTGGATGAAGAGCCAGCCGACGTGCGCGTGGAGGAGGCCGCCGATGGCGCCGCGCCAGCCGCTGCCGTGCCCGACGTGGGGGCTGTGGGGGTCGCCCTCCTTGTCGGAGAAGGAGTGGTGCTTGCGGTGATCGGCGACCCAGGAGATCACGGGCCCCTCGATGGCGATGGAGCCCGCCACGGCGAGCGCCGCCCGGACCGGCTTCCTCGCCTTGAAGCTGCGGTGGGTCAGGTGGCGGTGAAAGCCAACCGTGACGCCCATGGCGCAGATGAGGTACATGATCGCGAACACCGCGACGTCGCTCCAGCGCAGCAGGTCGTTCCAGAGCTGCCAGCAGACGATTCCGAGCGCGATGAACGGAAGGACCGTGATGGTACCCGTGGCGATGCGGTCGGCGGTCTCGTTCTTGACGGGCTCGACATCGTCCGCGGTCGGCCCGCTTGGCTCTACAACAAGCTGCGTTGTCACTCGACTAGCGCCTCCTAGCTCACGGCCCCGCTAAGGCAACCCTATCCGATCGGGAGGCGGCGAGGGCCCC
>DASQER010000204.1:0-8161 GCA_035633575.1 Thermoleophilaceae bacterium | reverse complement strand
GGCCGGCCGCAACCACCCTTATCTCAGCGGGTCCCCTCTTCCGCCAGCTGCTCGACCGTCTCAGCGTTCGCCTTGTCGACGAACCCTGGCCCGGTCAGCACGGGCTGGCCACCGCCAACCGTGTTCGCGTTCTCGTTGAACAGAGTCAGGAAGACGACCGGCAGGTACCCCTGGAGGTACTGCTGCTGGTCGATCGCGAACAGGATCTCGTCGGCCTTGATCGCCTTGACGACGTCGCCGCTGAGGTCGAACGTCGCGAGCTTCGCGTCCGAGCTCGCACCCTGGACGGCGTCGCGCGCGGCCATCGCGATGTCCGGGTTGAGCGTGAGGATCGAGTCGATCGCGTCATCGGCCTGGAGCTTCGACTGGATCTCCGTGAGGGTGGTGGCCACATCCGCCACGCCCTTCACCTGGAGGTTCTCGACCTCCCCGCCGAAGCCCTCCTTCGCACCGGCGCAGCGCTCCTCGAGGCCGGTGTTGCCCTGCTCGTGGACGACGCAGATCATCTTCTTGCCGCCCTCGTCCGCGAGCCGCTTGCCCGCAGCCTCGCCGGCGATCGCCTCGTCCTGTCCAACGTGGGTGATGGCGCCGAGCGCGGCGTAGTCACCCGCTCCCGAGTTCAGCGTGATGACCGGAATACCGGCCTCCACGGCCTTCTTGAGTGGGTCGCTGAGGGCATCCGGGTTCGGCAGGGACGTGGCGATGCCGTCCACCTTCTCCGTCACGGCCGAGTCGATCAGCTGCGCTTGCTTCTGCGGGTCGTTGGCAGACTCGCTGTACTTGACCTCGACACCCATGTCCTTGCCCGCCTGCTCGGCGCCCTTCTTGGCGACCGACCAGAACGAGTCGCCTTCACCGTGGGTGATCACGGCAATCGTCAGGTCACGACCCTGGGTCAGTGCAACGTCGTCCTTCTTCTTCGACGACCCCGAGTCGTCGTCGTCACCGCCACAGGCGGCGACGAACACGGACATACCGAGCACGAGCAGGGCGGCCAGCACGTAGTGCAGAACTCGTCTCATCGTTTGGGAATCCCTCCTCCGTTTGTTGGAGCCAGCGTGGCCAGATATTCGATGCTCCTCCGAACATCGAGCACTGGACCGCGACCCACCGGCGGCTCCTCCCCGGCGAGGGTCGTGTCCTGTTCGAGCACGAGCCAGTGCTCATACCCGTGGCGGTCGAGCTGCTCGACCACCTCGTCGATCGGCGCATCGCCTTCGCCGAGCGGGCGGAACAGGCCCAGCCGCGTGGCTTCGACGAGCGACAGCTCTCCCGAGCGCACGCGCTCGGCGAGTCCCATGTCCACATCCTTCAGGTGGACATGCACGATTCGTTCGGCGTGGCTTCTGGCGAACTCGACCGGGTCCGCCCCGCCGATTGTGAGGTGGCCGGTGTCGAGGCACCAGTCGACCTCACTGCGCGCCACGACGGCATCGATGTCCTCCGCCGTCTCGACGAGCGTGCCGACGTGCGGGTGCAGCGCGAGCCGCAGGCCGCTCTCGGCCGCCAGCTCGCTCGCGATCTCCAGGTTCGCTGCCATTTGCCGCCAGTCCGCGTCTTCGAGCGGGGTCCGTGGGGACCAGGCGGCGTCGGTCACGGCCGCTGCCACGAGGACCTCGCCGTCCAGCGCGGTCATCAGCGGCATCACCTCTTCGAGCACCGCGCGCGCCCGGTCGAGCGAGCGCTCGTGCAGCACGAGCGGGACGAAGGCTCCGACGAGGCCGAGGCCATGCGCGCTGAGAAGCGCGCGCACCTCGTCGGTGTCGGGCGGCAGGTATCCCACCGGGCCCATCTCCGTGGCTCTCAGGCCGAGCGACGCCATCTCCGCGAGCACGCGCTCCGGGGGCAGCATGCGGCCCCAGCCCGGCACCTCGCACACCCCCCAGGAGATGGGCGCGCCCGCGAGCTTGCGCGCGTGCGCCGGTGTCCGGCCGTCCTCTGGCCGTCCGCTGTTGGTCTCGATTCTGCTCCCCATGTCCTTCGGAATTAGAGCGCTCTATTGATTAGAGCGCTCTAACGCGGCTAGTATCTCCGCCGGGTAGATGGCTGTCAAGCGGACTCGCTCGAAGCACCCCACGCTGGAGGACGTTGCCCGCGAGGCCGGCGTCTCCAGGGCGCTGGTGTCACTCGTGATGCGCGAGAGCCCGAAGGTCAGCGACGAGCGCCGCGAGCGCGTGCTGCGCGCGGCCGCGAGTCTCGGCTACCGGCCCAACGCCATGGCGCGCAACCTCGCGAGCAGGCGCACTCAGACGGTCGGCGTGCTCGTGAACGACCTGCACAACCCCTTCTTCGCCGAGATCGTTGACGGGATCGAGCAGTACGCCTCCGAGCTCGGCTACCGGCTCCTCATAACGACGGGCGGCCGGCGCCAACGCCGGGAGCACGCGATGCTCGAGGCGCTGCTCGAGTACCGCACCGACGGGCTGATCCTCCTCAGCCCGCGCATGCGCACGGGCGAGATGGCCGCCGCCGTGGGGTCGGCGCCCGCTGTGGTCGTGGGGCGGGCGATCCGCGACGACGGCTTCGACTGCGTGCTGAACGACGAGGCGCTTGGTGCCCGGCTCGCGGTCGGCCACCTCGTGGAGCTCGGCCACGAGCGCATCGTCCACATCGACGGCGGGGAGGGCGCCGGCGCCGCTCCGCGCAGGGCGGGCTACCGCCGGGCGATGGAGGAGATGGGCCTCGGCGACAGGGCGGCCGTGATCCCGGGCGACTTCACCGAGGCCGCGGGCGTACGTGGCGCGGAGCGGCTGCTGGCAGGCGACGAGCTGCCCACTGCGGTGTTCGCGGCCAACGACCTGGTGGCCGCCGGCGTGCTCGACCGGCTCGAGGACGACGGCGTGCGCGTGCCCGACGACGTGTCGATCGTCGGCTACGACAACACCTTCCTGGCCGCGCTCCACCACATGTCGCTGACGACGATCAACCAGCCGCGCCCCGAGATGGGACGGGCAGCGCTGGAGCTGCTGCTCGAGCGCGTCGACGGCCGCGAGGAGCGGGAGGTGCGCGTCGCGGAGCCGACGCTCGTCGTGCGGGCGAGCTCCGGGCCGGCGCCGTGAGGGTGGCCGCTCTGCTCGCGGTCCCCGCCGTCGCCGTCGTGCTCGCATGGCCGGGTGGCTCCGACGAGCACCACGTCGCACCCCTACGAGTCAGCTCCGGAAACGGGGTGGCGACGGGCTTTGCCGTCGCTCCGAATCGAGTGGTGACGGTGGCGCACGTGGTGGATGGCCAGGTCAAGGTGCGTGGTCGCCGGGCGCGGGTGCTTCGGATCGACCGCCGCAGCGACCTCGCGTTGCTTTCGGTGCCCGGCGTCGGCGCCGCTGCTCCCGGCATCGCGAGCGCCGGAAACGGCGAGCATTTACGGATGGTCCGGCTTCGGGGTGGTCGTCCGTCTTTGCTCCCGGTCCGGGTGCGGCGCGTGATCGTCGCTCATGTGAGCGCGCCAGGCGCGCGCCGGGCCGTGGGGCGACCCGCGCTCGAGCTCTCCGCACGCGTGGCGCACGGCGACTCGGGCGCTCCGGTCATCACCGACGACGGCGCCATCGCCGGCATCCTCTTCGCCGCGGCACGCAAGCGCGGGAACACCGCCTACGCCGTGAACGCCACCGCCCTAGACCGGCTCCTCCACCCCCACTGACCGACGCTTCCGATCTTGAGCCCCCATGACGGGCTCAATGTCGGATACGTACTCATTCGGGGCGGTGGGTTACGGCCTCGACGTTGTTGCCGTCGGGGTCGAGCACGAAGGCGCCGTAGTAGCCGGGGTGGTACTGCGGTCGCAGTCCGGGTGCGCCGTTGTCGCGGCCGCCGGCCTCGAGGGCGGCCTGGTGGAAGGCGTCCACGGTGGCGCGGTTCGGCGCGCCGAAGGCGACGTGGAGCGGGACGGACGGCTCACGCTCGCCGATCCAGATGGACGGCTTGCCGTCGGCGCCGAAGCCGAGCAAGCCCGGGAAGTCCATCAGGACCGCCATGCCGAGCGGCGCGAGCGCTCTCTCGTAGAAGGCCCTGCTCGCCGCCAGGTCGTTCACCCCGATGATCAGGTGGTCGATCAACCGAACGCCGCCGGCTCCTCGTCGGGCGCTGAGTCGCGGCCGGACTCGAGCAGCGGCCGGATCAGGTCGATCGGCAGCGGGAACACGATCATCGACCCCTGGTTGGCGCTGATGTCCGTGAGCGCCTGCAGGTAGCGAAGCTGGATCGTGACCGGGTTCGGCCGGATCACGTCGGCGGCGTCGGCGAGCCGGGCGGCGGCCTGGAACTCGCCCTCCGCGTTGATGACCTTGGCGCGCCTGTTGCGCTCGGCCTCCGCCTGGCGGGCCAGGGCGTGCTGCATCCGCTCGGGGATCTCGACGTCCTTGATCTCGACGATCGTGACCTTGATCCCCCACGGCTCGGTCTGCTCGTCGATGATCTTCTGAAGGCTCTCGTTGAGCCGCTCGCGCTCGGAGAGCAGGGAGTCCAGCTCGGCCTTGCCGAGCACGGAGCGAAGGGTGGTCTGGGCGATCTGGAGCGTGGCGGCCATGAAGTCCTCGATCTCCAGCACCGAGCGCTGGGGGTCGATCACGCGGAAATAGGCGACCGCCGCCACGCGCACCGGCACGTTGTCGCGCGTGATGACCTCCTGGGGGGGAATGCGCAGCGTCACGGTGCGGAGGCTGACTCGCACCAGACGGTCCACCGCCGGGATCAGCAGCACGAGGCCGGGCCCCTTCTGGTCGATCACGCGGCCGAGCCGGAACACGACACCGCGCTCGTACTCGCGCAGCACCCGCACCGAGGCGCCGGCCAGCACGATCGCCGCCACGGCCGCCACCACGAGCACGATCAGGATCACGGCAATCACCAGGGGCCCTCCCATTCCTCCGCTCTGCGCACGGCGAGCGTCAGCCCGCTCACGCGCTCCACCACCACCGCGTCGCCCGCGGCGAGCTCCTGCTCGCCGTCGGGCCAGCTGGGACGGGCGCGCCAGAGGGCGCCGTCCACGAACACCTGGCCGTCGCCGCCCTGCCAGCTGCGGACCACGCCCGTGCGCCCGCTCAGCGCCTCGCGCCCCGACGAGGCCCGCAGGCGGCCGGCGGCGAGCGCCTTGCGCGTGGCGACCGCGAGCCAGAGGCCGGTCACGGCGCATGCGGCGAGGACCGCCGCGAGCACGACCGCCACCCCGCCGCTCGCCGCGGCCAGTCCGGCGCCGCCGGCAAGGGCCAGCCCGCCGGCCACTCCCAGGGCCCCGCCGGGCAGGTGTGCTTCAGCCACCAGAAGGGCAGCTCCGACAAGCATGAAAGCCACACCGATCTCAACCATCTCGCTCTGCCAATCGTACGCCTCCGCCCCGGCCTCTGCTGGAACTTGGCGGCTCATCGCTACAGTGCCCCCGCTTGCGCTCGACGGGAAGAAACCGCCTCACGCGGCGAGACCTGATCCGCTACGGCGGCGCCGGAGCCGCGGGCGCGGCGGCGCTCGCCGGGAGCGGGTGCGACCTGAGCGACGGATCGGCCTCGGACGACAGCCCGGTCCCGCGCGTGACGCGCGACCGGGACGCGATGAACGTGCTGCTGATCGTGACCGACAGCACGCGGCGCGACTTCGTGAGCGCGTACGGCGGCGACGAGCTGGCCGACACCCCGAGCCTGGACGCCCTCGCGAAGGAGGGCCTGCGCTTCGACCGCGCCGTGCCGGAGGCGATGCCGACGGTGGCGGTGCGGCGCGCGCTCCTGACAGGCACGCGCTCGTTCCCGTTCCGCGACTGGAAGGTGGCGCCGAAGCTGCCCCAGTTCCCGGGATGGAGCCCGATCCCGGCCCACAAGCGGCTCTTCACCGAGTACATGGACATGGCCGGCGTCGAGACCGCCTACGTGACCGACAACCCGTTCCTGATCGGCCCGCGCTTCGAGCGCTTCCGCAAGACGCTCGACATCTCAGCGCCGATCTACGAGCAGGGCGAGTACCGCAGCTGGAACGTCGGGATCGACGAGGACCGGGTCGCGTCGAAGCAGCAGATCGAGAACTACCTCCTGCCGGCGCTCCAGGGGACCGGGGCCGAGAAGCGGCTGCAGCAGAACATCGGCTTCAACAGGGGCCGCACCGGCGACCAGCTGTCGGGGGCGCGCGTGCTCAAGGAGGGCATGAGGGCGCTGCGCAAGCTGAAGGACAAGCAGCCCTTCTTCCTGGGAGTGGACGCCTTCGACCCGCACGAGGCGTGGAACGTGCCCACGACCTTCCTGCTCCGCTTCGAGGACCACGAGGGGGTGGAGCCGATCCTTCCCTTCAAGACGCCCTACTCGAAGGTGCAGGACCTCGAGGTGACCGAGGAGCAGGTTCAGCGGGTGCGCGAGCTCTACGCCGCCGAGCTCACCTACATCGACGCCTGGATCGGCCGCCTGCTGAACCTGCTCGACGACCTGCGGCTGGCGGACAGCACCGTCGTCTACTACCTGAGCGACCACGGCATCCTGCTCGGCGAGCACGGGTTGATGGGGAAGCCGAACTCCATGCTCGGCAAGGAGATCCACGACGTCCCCTACATGATCCGCCACCCGCTCGGCAGGCGGGCCGGGGACACCACCGACTTCTTCGCGTCGACCCACGACGTCGCGCCCACGCTGCTCTCGTTCCAGGGGATCACCGTGCCGGGCCGCATGGACGGGGACGACCTGACCGTCATGTTCGACGGCGCCGACCCGCCCGAGCGGCCCTTCTGGACCACGTGCTACGCCGACCACGTGGCGGCCGGGGACGGCCGCTACCTGCTGATCGCGGACAACCAGGGCGAGGCGAAGCGCCTCTTCGACACGCAGGAGGATCCGGACGAGGAGGACGACGTGGCCTCCGACAACCCGGACGTGGTCGACCGGCTCTGGAAGAACATCGTGGACGACGCCGGAGGCACCATGCCGGTGTTCGGCAAGACCGGCGTCATCAGCGGCTGAGACGCCGCTGCAAGCGAGCCTCCGCCGGGCGCACACCCTTCCGGCGCGAAACCTCCACGAGACCCGTGCGGGCCCGGTTGTGGCTTGCCGCAGTTTGCGGGAACTGCATGACTCCCCGCCAATGGGCAGAGTGCTGGGGCTTGCCGCCCCGTCACCGGCAGGAGTGCCGTCGCCACAACGACTCGGCTATTCGAGCGTCGTGCTCGACCGGCTGTCTCAGCACGCGCGCGCGGTGCTGGGCTTCGACCAGGCCTGGATCGTGTTGCGCGCGCCCGGCGAACCGGGCCACTTCACCGCGGCGGCCGGCGCCGGCGTCGACCCCGACCTGATCGGGAGGCGCGTTCACGCCGCCGGGCTCGGCGCGGTGGCCTCGGCGCGGGTCACGGCCGGGTCCGAGGAGCGCGGCGCACTCTGCGTGGGTGGCAGGGACGAGCAGCGAAAGCTCGAACCGCAAGAGATGTCGTTGCTCTGCGAGCTGGGAAACCTGACCGGCGAGGCGCTCGCCCATCACGAGCACCGGGAGCTCATCGCGGGCGACTCGCAGGCTGAGATCCGCGCGCTCGTGAAGGCGCTCGCCGACTCGGACGGCGCCACCTACCTGCATTCCCTGGAGGTGGCCGCCACCGCGGCGGTCGTGGGCCAGCGGCTCGGGCTCGACCGGGCGGAGCTCGTGGAGGTCGAGCTCAGCGCGCTCCTCCACGACGTCGGCAAGCTGCGGCTGCCGCAGAACGTGCTCGCCAAGCCCGGCCCCCTGAGCGCCGCCGAGCGCCGCCTGGTCCAGCTGCACCCGGCGTGGGGCGCCGAGATGGTCGGGCGCATCCCCGGGCTCGAGGCGGTGGCGCTGATCGTGCGCCTCCACCACGAGCGACCCGACGGCGCGGGCTACCCGCACGGTCTCTCCCACGGGCGCATCCCCATGGCCAGCCGCATCGTGTCCGTCTGCGACGCGTACAGGGCGATGACCAAGCGCCGGCCCTACAGCGAGCCGCTCGACGTGAGCGCGGCCGTCGCGGAGCTGGAGCGCCACGCGGGCACCCAGTTCGACCCGTACGTGGTGGAGGCGCTCGCCGCGTTCGTGCGCAGCCCAGAGGCGCTGCCGGCCTGAGCCGTTGGCTCGTGATTTAGGAGACGAGCGCGTGGCGCTGCGCCAGCCAGAGCACGCGCTTGTAGTGGCCGAAGTACTCGTCGCGGAGCGACGATCACGAAGTCCGGTGCTCGCTCAAGAGCTCGCCGCC
>DASQER010000203.1:0-4071 GCA_035633575.1 Thermoleophilaceae bacterium | reverse complement strand
CGACCTGGAGCGCAAGCTCGATTTCGCGACGTGCGCCAAGAAGTTCGAGGACGCGGCGATTGGCGACATCCTCCCGATCCTCTTCTCCTTCACCAAGGAGACGCGCAACTTCTACTTCGAGAAGCAGTCGCGCGACCTGGCGATGTCCCGCAGCTGCCGCCAGCTCGCCGCGGACCCGATCGACCGGCACTTCAGGTCCACCGTCAAGCTGCGCAGGCTTCCGGCATCGACGTTCAAGCCCAGCTCCGCCGGGTCGGCGGGGAAGCCGCTGGCCGCTGTGCTGAGGCTGAGGCCCGCTTGGCGGCCGAGCTCGAGGCGCTCACCGTCTCGATCAACCGCGCGCAGGGCGCGACCAAGGCGCACAAGCGGAGCTTCGAGCGCGAGCAGATGCTGGCGGCAGCCGGCCACGCTCTAAAGGCATCGGGCGCGGCCCGGGCGCTGGCCGCCGCGCTACCGAAGGCGGCCGCCGCGCTCCAGCAGCGCTATCCCGAGATCGCCGGGCGGGCGGTCACGGACGAGGACCTCACGAACATCCGCGCGCAGCTCGCAGGCGGGCTGCCCGCCGGCCAGGTCGCCGCGCTGAAGCGGTTCGGGCTGTCGGGCGCCCAGATCCGCGACGCCGCCCTGCCGCTCAACAACACCGACACGCTGGGCGGAGCCACGCTCGGCGCGCTGATCGCCGACCCTGCCGTGATCGCCAGCCTGAAGGCGCAGGCCAAGGCGTTGCGCGGGCTCGGCGCCGCCTGGCGGCGACACCCCACGGCCGAGCTGTAGCCGGCTAGGCCGTGGCGATCGCGCTGCCGTTCGGCGCGTTGCCCGGCGCCTGGTGCAGCACCTCGTCGGCCTCGGCGAGGCGGCGCTGGTACTCGGCAGTCTGCATGCGCGCGATCACCAGCCGCTGGACCTGGGCCGTGCCCTCGAAGATCTGGTAGATCTTGGCGTCCCGGAACCACTTCTCGAGCGGGCAGTCCATGGTCTGCGCGAAGGGTCCGACGAGGTCCATCAGCGTGGTGGTGGCCCACATCGCCACGTCGCCCGCCTTCAGCTTCGACATCGAGCCCTGGCCGGCGGTCATCGGGATGCCCTTGCGGCCCATCCAGGCGGCGCGCCAGACGAGCAGGCGGGCGGCCTCGATCTCCGTGGCCACGTCGGCAAGCGTCTGCTGGATGCGCTGCTGCTTCAGCAGCGGCTGGCCGTCCTCCTCCCTGTCGGCGAGGTACTCGAGCGTCCACTCGTAGGCCGCCTGCGCGATGCCGAGCGCCGAGGCACCCACAAACGGGCGGGTCAGCTCGAACGTCGCCAGCGCGTTGGAGGAGCGGCCCGTCGAGTCGCCCGAGCGAGCGCGCTCGAGCTTCTTCTGAAGCTTCTCGTAGCCGCCGAGCAGGTAGTCCATCGGCACGCGGCAGTCCTCGAGGATCACCTCGGAGGTCTGCGAGGCGCGGATGCCGAGCTTCGACTCCTTCTTGCCCATCGACAGCCCGGGCGTGTCCTTCGGCACGACGAAGGAGGCCTGGCCGCGGTGGCCGAGGTCGGGATCGACGGTCGCGACGACGACGGTCACGTCGGCGATGCCGCCGTTCGTGATGAAGACCTTGGTCCCGTTGAGGATCCAGTCGTCGCCGTCCTGCTTGGCGGTGGTGCGCAGCGAGCGCACGTCGGAGCCGGCGCCCGGTTCGGTCACGGCATAGGCGCCGAGCTTGATCTCGTCGCCCAGGCCGAAGCACTCCGGCACCCAGCGCGCGATCTGCTCGGGCGTGCCCGAGCTGGCGATGCCCGCCGCCGCGAGCGAGCCACCCTGGATGGCCAGCGCGATGCCGGCGCAACCCCAGTGCATCTCCTCCGCGTAGATGCAGGCCAGGACCCCGTCCGGGTCCTGGCCCATGCGCTGAATCGTCTCGAGGCCGTGGAGCTTCCACTCGCGGGCGGCCTTGATGGCCTCCCACGGCACGCTCTCGTCGCGATCGTGCTGCGCGGCGATCGGCCGGATGACCTCGGCAGAAAACCTGCGCACGGTCTGCTGGAACTCGAGCTGTTCGTCGTTGAGCCTGAAATCCACTGTTCCCACTGCCTCCGGCCGGTTGACTGACCAGTCAATCGTACTGATACCCAGCGGCGGACAGCCCCACACGTAGCTATGGTGCGCCGCGCGTGCGCCGCTTTGCCGCTCTCTCCCTGGTGATCGCCCTGACCGTCGCCGGCTGCAGCACCGGGGACGATGAGTCGCGCCCGCCGCAGCTCGGCGTGAAGGCGGACGACGAGCAGGCGGCCGAGAAGCTCGGCTTCCCCTCCACCGCCACCCGCAACACGGTGAGGGTCGGGGGCGGCGACGCCGCCGCCGATGCCGCCGGCGTGGCGAGCGCGCTCTACCCGGCAACCGGCGAGTCGGACCGGCCCACCGCGGTGGTGCTGGTGGACCAGGACGACTGGGTCACGGCGGTCGCGGCCTCGGTGCTCGTCGGACGGCCGATCGGGGCGCCGATCCTCCTCACTGACGGCGGCGACCTGCCGGCGGTCACCAAGGATGTGCTCGAGCGGCTGAAGCCGAAGGGCTCGGACCTCTCGAAGGACGCGCAGGTGATCCGGGTGGGTCCCGATGTCGCACGGCCGGAGGGCTTCAAGACCGCGCTGATCGAGGGTGACAACCCGTTCGAGCGCGCCGCCGCCATCGATCGCTTCTTCTCCGCCGCGCGCGGGCGGCCCTCGAACGACGTGGTGCTCTACGCCGGCGACGGCGCCGAGTGGGCTATGCCGGCCGCGGCCTGGGCCGCTCGCTCCGGAGACGCCGTGCTTCCGGTGCGCAAGGGAGCGATCCCGGCGCCGATCGCCAAGGCGCTCCGCGAGCACGACCGCCCGAACGTGTTCGTGCTCGGGCCGGAGAGCGTGATCTCGAAGAAGGTCCTGGACCAGCTGAAGAAGCGCAAGCTGGCCCGCGCGGTCAACCGGATCGAGGGCCCGAACCCGGTGGAGAACGCGATCGCCTTCACCCGCTACGAGAAGGGCGACTTCGGCTGGGGCGTGATCGTCCCGGGCTACAACTTCACGGTCGCGAGCACGGACCGGCCCTCCGACGCCGCCGCGGCCGCGGCGCTCGCCACGCGCGGCGTCTTCGCGCCACTGCTCCTGAGCGACGACCCGGAGAGGCTGCCACCGAAGCTCGAGGAGTACTTCCTGAGCGTGCAGCCCGGCTACGAGGACAACCCTGGCCAGGCGGTCTACAACCGCGCCTGGATCCTCGGCGACGACAAGGCGATCTCCGTGCCCGAGCAGGCGCAGGTCGATGCGCTCACCGAGCTGATCCCGGTGCAGTCCAACGCTCCCTAGGCGCCGGTAACCTTCGTGTCCCGTGAGCGAGTACGAGCGCCCAGACCGCCTCAGGCGGGAGCCGACGATCGACGACGTGCGCCAGCTGATGGGCGCGTCCACCCCGCATTTCGCGCTCCAGATCCGCAACCGCATTCGCATGCTGATCTCCGGCCTGGCGCCGGACCACCCCGCGCGGATCGAGGGCGAGCGCGAGATCGCGCGGCTCGACAAGCTCGCGCTCGGCTCTGAGCGCCGCGGCCCGATACAGGAGCACGAGCACGGCCTCCCGAGCTACCGCGGACGCGACTGACCTGCTCCGGCCCGAGGAGCGGGAACGCGCTCGCTGGACCTCGGCCGGCTACCTGGACCTGATCGGGCCATCGGAACAACCACGCTCCACCGGCCTGATACAGGACCTCATGCTCACCGGGGCGGTGCCGCGCATCTACGAGCGCTGGTGGCGGCCCGCGCTCGGCCGGATGTTCAAGGGCGTGCTCGGGCCCGGCATGTCGGACGAGCACCGCATCGCGCGCCTGCTGCTCTCGCTCTCCCCCGGCGACGGCGTGCTCGACGTGGCCTGCGGCACCGGGAACTTCAGCCGCGACTTCGCCCGCACGGTCGGCCCGGGCGGCCTCGTGGTCGGCATCGACGTGTCCGAGACGATGCTCACGCGGGCGGTCGAGGACACGCGCACGGCGGGCCTCGAGAACACGGCCTACGTGCGCGGGGACGCGCTGGAGCTGCCGTTCCTCGACATGAGCTTCGACG
>DASQER010000202.1:0-5450 GCA_035633575.1 Thermoleophilaceae bacterium | reverse complement strand
GCCACGCCGATGTAGGCCTTCCGCTCCGCGAGGGTCTCGCCCTCGGAGCTGGACGCGACCGCGGCCACGGCGGCCGGGCCGGGGTTTCCGCGCGCTCCGCCGTCCACGTGGACGACCACTCTCACACGCTGGCGGGCGGCTCGATGGCCGGGAAGCTGCCCTTGGCGCGCTGGCGGCGCCGGTCCTCGTAGGCCGCGTGGTCGCCAGGGCTCCCACCCTGGGCCCGGCGGTCGATGATCACCTCGACGTGCGGGTCGTCGCGGTAGTAGTCGGCCAGCTTGTCGTACAGCTCGTCCTCCAGCGCTTGCGGCACCACGCAGTAGATCACCCTTCGGAACCTCCCTCGCTCACGCCCTGACCGGCCACGACGCGCCCGTCGGTGTCGAGCGCGGCGTTCCAGGCACGCAGGGACTCGTCGATCTGCTCGAGCTCCTCGCCCTTGTCGAGCATCATCACCGGGTCTGCCTCGTCGCCTAGGTCCACCCGATAGCGATACCACGAAAGCTCCCAGGCGACGACCACCGAGACCGCGCTCGCCTGCGCCGGATCCGGCATTGCGCTCACCCACGGCTGCCCGAGCGTGCGCGCCAGGCCGGCGACCGTGCGCTGGTGGCCCGACCCGTTGAAGAGCTCGAGCGCCCGCTCGACCTTCACCTCCGCGGTGGTCGGAACGGCCCGTACGTGGCGCGGATTCTGCGGGCGAGAGCGCGGGCGGGGCGGCGGCGCGGACCCCTCGGCCTGGTGCTCGTCGGGCTCGACCCCGTTCGCGGCCCCGAACAGCGCCTCCTGCTCGGCCAGCCGAGCCTCGTTCTCAGCGGCCCGTGTGGCGGGCCGGCGCCTGCGCAGGCGGCCGAGCACTCCGCTGCGCGGCTCGTTCCGCGGCACGCGCGCGGGCAGGTCGCCGGCGCCCGACTCGCGGATCCAGCCGTGGTGCTGGGCGCGGATCGCGCACAGGTCGCACACCTGGCGGCGGTGGCCGCCCGGCGCGAGATACCACTCGGCGCGCTCCCCCTTCAGGATCGTGCGCCCGCAGACGTCGCAGCTGACGACGTCGTGGACAGGCCGAAGCTCCTTCTTCACGGGCGCAAGGATAGACCGCGCCCGCTCAGGCCTTCACCGCCTCCTTCTCCCGCTGCGCCTGCTGCACGATCTGTTGCGCCACATGGCCCGGGACCTCCTCGTAGCGGGCGAGGTCCATCGAGTACTCCCCCTGCCCGCCCGTGATGGCGCGCATGTCGGGGGCGTACTCGAGCATCTCCGCCATCGGGACCTCGGCCCTGATCTCCGTCGCCGTGCCCCTCGGCTCCATCCCGAGCGGCCGCCCGCGGCGTGAGTTGAGGTCGCCGATCACGTCGCCCACGTACTCCTCGGGGACCGTGACCGTGACGGTCATGATCGGCTCCATGAGCGTGGGCTGGGCGTTCTCCATGGCGTCCTTGAACGCCATCGACCCGGCGATCTTGAACGCCATCTCCGACGAGTCGACGGAGTGGTGCTGGCCGTCGAAGAGCTTCACCTTCACGTCCTGGACGGGATAGCCGGCGACGGTGCCGGAGCGCATCGCCTCCACGACGCCCTTCTGGACCGCGGGGATGAACCCGCCTGGGATCACGCCGCCCTTGATCGCGTTCACGAACTCGAGCCCCTCGCCGTCGGCCCCCGGCGCGATCTCGATGTGGCAGTCCGCGAACTGGCCGCGGCCGCCGGTCTGCTTCTTGTAGCGCGCGCGCGCCTTCGCGGAGCCCTTGATCGCCTCCCGGTAGGGCACGTGCGGGGCGTGCAGCTCCACCTCGGCGCCGAAGCGCTCCTTCATGCGGTCGACGATCACCTCGACATGGATCTGGGTGATCCCCGCGAGGATCTGCTCCCCGGTCTCGGAGTCCCGGTGGAAGTCGATGGTCGGGTCCTCCTCCTGGAGGCGGCGCAGCGCCTGGCCCATCTTCTCCTCGTCGCCCTTGGCCTTGGCCTCGATGGCGAACGCCATCACGGGGCGCGGCATCGGCGGCAGCTTCAGCGCGATGTCCATCTCCTTCGAGGCGAGCACGTCGCCCGCGTGGGTCTCCTTCAGCTTCGCCACCGCGCCGATGTCCCCGGGACCGAACTCGTCGGCCTGCTCGGTGTCCTTGCCCTGCGGGACGAGCAGCTGGCCGATGCGCTCCTTCACGTGGCTGCGGCAGTTGTGTACCTGCGAGTCGTGCTTCAGCACGCCCTGGTAGACGCGGAAGAGGTTCACGCGCCCGGCGTACGGGTCGGCGAGCGTCTTGAAGACGAACGCCACCGTGTCCTTCGACTCGTCGGGCTCGAGCGTCACGCCGTCCAGGTCGAGCACGCCGCGCTCGGCGGGCGACGGGAGGTCCTCGACGAACGCGTCCAGCAGCCGGTTGATGCCGAGGTTGCGGGTGGCGGCGCCGCAGGTGACCGGGAACAGGTGGCCCTCCGTGACGCCCTGCTTGAGCGCCGCCACGGTCTCCTCGTGGGAGATCTCCTCGCCCTCGAGGTAGCGCTCCATGAGCGCGTCGGAGACCTCGGCCACCTCGTCCATGAGCTTCTCGCGGTACTCCTGGGCGGTGGCGCGCAGGTCGTCGGGGATCTCGATCTCCCCGCAGTTGTCGCGGCCGGCCCCGTCGTAGCGGTAGGCCTTCATGTCGATCAGGTCGATCACGCCCTGGAGCTCGTGCTCCTTGCCGATCGGGATCTCGGTGGCGACGACGTGCTGGCCGAATGCCTGCTTGAGCGAGTCGAGCGTGCGGAAGAAGTCGGCCCGCTCGCGGTCGAGCATGTTCACGAACACGATGCGCGCGAGCCCGATCTCGGAGGCGCGCTCCCAGAGGCGGCTCGTGGTGACCTCGACGCCCATGACGGCGTTCACCACGAAGACGGCGTTCTCCACGACGCGCAGCGCGGCGAGCGCGTCCGCGATGAAGCTCGGCTCGCCCGGCGTGTCGACCAGGTTGATCTTGCGGTCCTCCCAGCGAAACGACGAGAGGCTCGCGGAGATCGACATCTCGCGCGCCTTCTCGTCGGAAGCCGAGTCGGAGACCGTGCCTCCGTCTGCCACCGAGCCAAGCCGGTTGACGACGCCCGCTTCGAACAGGAGTGCCTCGTTCACGGACGTCTTGCCGCTGCCCCGGTGGCCAACCAACGCCACGTTGCGGATCCTCTTCGGCGATTCGTGCGCCATCCGACTCCTTCCCTCGAGGTGCGAGCGCTCAGACTACTGCGAAGATATCGCTGGCCGGCAGCCCTAGTCGGCTTCGCTGATGGGATCGCCCTGGAGGCGCGACTTCAGGCGCAGCACCGCCTTCGTATGCAGCTGCGACACGCGCGACTCGGTGACGCCCAGCACCTCGCCGATCTCCCGGAGGGTGAGGTTCTCGTAGTAGTAGAGGGCCACGACCAGCTTCTCCCGCTCCGGCAGCCGCGCGATCGCGTCGGCCAGGCGGTCCTTCATCTCGGTCGTGTCCATCTCCGTGGCCGGATCGAGCGCCCCCGGGTCCTGGATCGTGTCGAGCAGGGTGACCTGGTCGCCCGACGCGTCGGACACGGTCCAGAGCTCGTCGAGCGCGACCACGGAGGAGTTGGAGATGCGCACGAGCGACTCCTGGAACTCCTCGACCGACACCTCGAGCTGGTCCGCCATCTCCTGGTCCGTCGGCGCTCGGTGGAGCCGGTGCTCGAGCGTCCCGTTCGCCCTCTCGATCTCGCGCGCCTTGGTGCGCACCGAGCGCGGCACCCAGTCGAGCGAGCGCAGCTCGTCGATGATCGAGCCCTTGATGCGCGTGATCGCGAACGTCTCGAACTTGATCTCGCGCTCGGGCTCGAAGCGCTCGATCGCCGAGATCAGCCCGAGCAGGCCGTACGAGATCAGGTCCGCCTCCTCCACGTGGGAGGGCAGCCCGCTCGACATCCGGCCCGCTACGTACTTGACGAGTGGCGCGTAGGCGAGCACCAGTCGCTCGCGGGCCTTCTCGTCGCGGTCGTCCTTGTAGCGGCGCCAGAGGTCCTTGAGCTCTATCGCCTTGAGGTTCGTCTCCATTTGGATGGTTCGATCACGCACGCGGATGAGCGCGCGCGTACTCCTTCTTGAGGCGTTTCGACTCTACCCGAGTGTATGTCTGGGTCGTACTGATGCTTGAGTGTCCCAACAGCTCCTGGATCACGCGTAGGTCAGCTCCTCCCTCGAGCAGGTGGGTCGCGAAGGAGTGGCGCAGGGTGTGCGGCGAGACTCCCGCCCGCCGGGTCTGGAGCCGCAGGCGGCGCCGGACGTCCGACGTCGAGAGGCGCCTGCCGGTCTTCGAGAGGAACAGCGCGGCGCTCTCGCCGCTGCCCAGCACGCTGCGCCCGCGCGCCAGGTAGCGCTCGAGCGCCTTCCAGGCGTGCTCGCCCACCGGAACGACGCGCGTGCGGCCGCCCTTGCCCTCCACGCGAACCTCCTCGGCGTCCGCGTCCAGGCTCGTCATGTCGAGGTTCACGAGCTCCTCGGCGCGCAGCCCCGCCGCGTACGCCAGCTCGAGCAGCGCGCGGTCGCGCAGGTCGAGCGGCGTCGAGCTGGGGATGCGCTCGAGCATCTCCGCCACCTCGCCCGGCTTCAGGACCTTCGGCAGGTAGGAGTCCTTCTTCGGGCTCGCGACGAGGTCCGCCGGGTTGGACTCGAGCTCGCCGCGCTCCACGAGCTGGCGGTAGAAGGTGCGGATCGCGGCCAGCTTGCGCGCCACGGTGGACTTCATGGCGCCGCGCTCGGAGACCACGCCGGCGAAGTGGCGCAGCTCGCGGTGGGTCAGGGCGCGCGGCTCCAGGTCGCGGCCCGCCGCCCAGTCGGCGAGCTGGGCGAGGTCCACCCCGTAGGCCCGGCGCGTCTTCTCGCCCATGCCCCGCGCAAGCTGCCAGTCGTCGAAGCGGGCGAGGGCCTCCTGCCAGCTAGCCTCGGTCGGGGTGGGTGTCTTCTTCGTCAACACGCGGGACGGTCGGGTGGCGACTCGCGCTCAGCTGGCCGAGGCGGAGCTCGTGGACGAACACGACAAGCCGGTTCCCCCCTGGCATCCGATCCAGGGGCCCAGCGACGCGTCGACCATGTGGTACTCCGTCCTCCGCAAGCGGGAGCGCGGCATCTTCATCGGCACGCTCTGCATTCGACACACCGGCCGCAAGACCCTCCTGGCTGACGAGGGCTGGGAGGAGATCCCGATCGAGGAGATCGGCGTCTAGGCGATATAGATGGGCGCCCCAACCGGCACCTGGTCGTAGAGCTCGATCACGTCCGGGATCGCCATCCGGATGCAGCCATGGGAGGCCCTGCTGCCGAGCGTGTAGGTCTCGTCGGTGCCGTGAATGCCGGCGCCGTCGTAGATCCCGAGCCAGCGTTCCTTGAGCGGGTTCTCCGGCACACCGCCCGGGACGACGGTGCCCGCGAGGTCGCCGGCCCACTCCTTGTCGGGGACGCTCCACGCCGG
>DASQER010000201.1:0-8209 GCA_035633575.1 Thermoleophilaceae bacterium | reverse complement strand
CGATGATGCTGTACCCGGCCGCATCGAGGGCGCCAAGGCCCAGCAGGAGGCGGTAGGTCACGGTTAGGTCTGCGACGAGCGCTGCGGCGTCAGCTCGCGCCCCAGCGGCAGGCTGCCGATCTCGAGGCCCTGGTCGGCTTGGATCACGTGCATCACCGCGTTGATCAGGGCCAGGTGGGTGAACGCCTGGGGGAAGTTGCCGAGGTGGCGGCCCGAGCGCGGGTCGATCTCCTCGGCGTAGAGCCCGAGCGGGCTCGCGTGCGAGAGCAGCTTGTCGCAGAGGTCGCGGCCGAGGCGCACCTCGCCGATCTCAACGAGCGCCGAGACGAGCCAGAAGGAGCAGATGGTGAAGCTGCCCTCCTCGCCCTCGAGGCCGTCGTCGGTCTCGTCCGTGCGGTAGCGCAGCACCATCCCGTGGACGGTCAGCTCCTCGGCGATCGCGAGGACCGTCTTGACCACGCGCTCGTCGTCCGTCGGCAGGAAGCGCGTGAGCACGATCAGCAGCACCGAGGCGTCGAGCGCGTCGGTGTCGTAGTGCTGGGTGAACACCCCGCGCTCGTCGAGCGCGTTCTCGAGGATGTCGGCCTTGATCTCGTCGGCGGCCGACTGCCAGCGCGCCGCGCACCCCAGCTCGCCGCGCAGCTCGGCGAGCCGGGCGCCGCGGTCGGCGGCCACCCAGCACATCAGCTTCGAGGACGTGAAGTGCCTCGGCTCGCCGCGGATCTCCCAGATGCCGCGATCCGGCTCGCGCCACTTGTCGAGCGCGGTCTCCACCTGCTTCTTGACGATCGGCCAGATCCGCTCCGGCAGGTGGTTGCGCGACTTGGTGTGGAGGTAGATCGAGTCGAGCAGCGCGCCCCACACGTCGTGCTGCTCCTGCCTGTAGGCCCCGTTCCCGACCCGGACCGGCCGTGCGCCCTCGTAACCCGACAGATGGTCGAGCGTCTCCTCGGGGATCTCGCCGTGTCCGTCGATCCGGTACATGATCTGGAGGTCGCCCGCCTCCTGCTCCGCGATGTCCGCGATGAAGTAGAAGAAGTCGTTCGCCTCCCAGTCGAAGCCGAGCGTGTAGAGGCCCCAGAGCATGAAGGTGGAGTCGCGGATCCAGGCGTAGCGGTAGTCCCAGTTGCGCTCTCCGCCCGGCGTCTCCGGCAACGAGGTCGTCGGGGCCGCCACGAGGGCGCCCGTCGGTGAGTAGGACAGGCCCTTCAGCGTCAGCGCCGCGCGCTGGAGGTGCGTTCGCCAGGGGTGGTCGGGGAAGTTGCCGTGGTCGAGCCAGTGCTGCCAGTGGTGCGCCGTCCAGACGAGCCTGTCGTAGGCGTCCTCATAGGTGGCCGGCGCGGGGTGGTCGGACCAGGACAGCGCCACGAACAGCGTGTCGCCCTCCTTCATCAGCGTCCGGGCCGTGGCGCGCGGGCCCTCGAAGCCTACGTTCATGTCGGTGGTGAGCCGCAGCTCGACGTCGCAGTCCGCGGCCCGGCAGATCGCCTCGTGGTAGCCCTCGTCGGCGTGCTCCCAGACGCCGAGCTTGCGCGCGTAGTCGAAGCGCGGCTCGCAGTCCATCGTCACCTGGAGCTCGCCGTTCACGCAGCGGATCACCCGCAGCAGCACGTGGTCGGCGTCGTAGTCGGTGGGCGCCCGGCGGTGGGTGCGCGAGCGGTCGTGCTCGTGGTGCCAGGGGCCGATCAGGAGCAGGTCGCGGACGATGATCCAGCCGTTGCTCGTGCCCCAGCTCGTCTCGAGCACGTTCGTCCCCGGCAGGTACCGGCGCGCGGCCGGCACCTCCACGTCGGCGGGACCGAGCCGGAAGCCGCCGGCATCGCGGTCGAGGATCGAGCCGAACACGCTGGGCGAGTCGAAGTGCGGCAGGCAGAGCCACTCCACGTTGCCGTTCGGCGCCACCAGCGCGCAGGTCTCGCAGTCGGACAGGAAGCCGTAGTCCGCGATCGGCGGGAACGGGCTCGCGCCCGCGCCCTCGGGGGTCCAGGTGGTCACAGGCGCGCCGCCGCAGCGGAGTCCAGCAGCGCGACGACGGGCCCCTCCACGAGCGAGCCCGGCGCCCGCGGGTCGGGCGGGCCGGCGAAGACGCGCGCGACGGCCTCCGCCTTGTCCTCGCCGGTGACGAGGAAGACGATCTGCGTGCTCGAGTTCACGACCGGAAGGGTAAGCGTGATCCGCGCGACCAGCGGGGCCATGCCCGGCGTCTCCACCCCGACGACGCGGCGCTCGCGCTCCCCGAGGGCGTCGTCGCCCGGGAACAGCGAGCAGATGTGGGCGTCGGCCCCCATCCCGAGCAGCATCAGGTCGAGCGCCTCCGGGCCGAACTCGGCGAGCTCGGTCTCGTACGCCGCGGCGCCGTCGTGCGGCCCGAGCTCCCCGCGCATGCGGTGGACCCTCGCCCCCTCCACCTTCGAGAGCAGCGCCTGCCCGACCATGCGGAAGTTCGAGTGCTCGTGCTCCGGCGGCACGCAGCGCTCGTCCGTGAACCAGACGTCCACGCCGGACCAGTCGGGCCGCAGCCCGGCGGCCCGCTCGTAGGCCGCGCGCGGCGTGGACCCGCCCGTGAGCGTCACGTGCCCGCGCGCGCCGGCCAGGAGCTCGGCCGCCGCCTGGGCCGGGTCGTCCGAGATGCGGATGTCCGCCTTCACCTCAGCATCGCCTCGGCGCAGTCGAGCGCGCCGCGGTAGGCCGGGTCGCGCAGGAGCGCCTGCCGGATGCCCTCGCCGAGGATGCCGCCCTCGCCGCGCGACGCACCGAGGATCGTCCAGCGCTGCTCACGCCCGGCGCGATCGCGGCGCCGAGCGACCAGTCCGCCGGGTCCGCGGTCGAGCGAGATCGACATCCCGGACGACGTGCCGATCTCGATCCCGGCGAGGCCCGGCACGCTCTGCTGCGGGTCCGGCTCGAGGGTGAGCGTCACGTCGTGGCGGCGCGCCCGCGCGCGGCCGCGTACCGACCCGTTCACCGGGAGCAGCGAGCCGGCCCCCCAGCCGAGCCGCGAGCCGAGCCAGCCGAAGAACAGCACCCCGGCCACGCTCGAGTCGGGCCTATGGCGCACCGTGACCGCGTCGATGCGGCTGAGCTCCTCGCGCCACTTCGGCGGGTCGAAGGTGAAGGCCACGCGCTCGCGCCACGGCGTGGTGCGAAGCCAGGCCAGGTCCACCACGTAGGCCTCGGCAGCAAGCTCCTCGGCACGCCGAAGGGCGCTCGCCGGGTCGGGCTCGTTCACCGAGTCGATCAGGATCACCTGCGATAGGTGGAGCAGCGCGTCCACGGCCTCCGGGTGCCCATGCGGCGACCACACCACCGTCGGAAGGTCCGTGACGAAAAGGGGATCGACGATCGTGTCGAGCTTCTCCAGGTGCTTCGGCCCGACCTCGAGGATCACGCGCTCGCGCGTGAGCGCCAGGTCGCCCGGGCGCCGCTCGCCCTCGATCGTCATCACGACCGAGGCGTCGATCGTGGTGCGGCCCGGCTCCACCGCGCAGAGAATCGTGCGCGAGGCGTGGTAGCGGCCCACCCGCTCGAGCCGGTTGAGGATCTCGCCGCGCCACTCGCGGTCCACCACGACGACCAGGTTCAGGACCCGGGCCGGCGCGTGGGCGTGGTCGCGCGCGTGCTGCTGCTGGAGCAGCCCGCGGAGGGCCTCGTCGATGGCGCCGGGCGTCGTGTCCTGCTCTGACCAGACGGCGCCTGTGTCGGGGACCTCCGGCACGACCTGCGGCGCCATCCCTAGATGGCCCGCCAGCGCTGCCCGGGCGCCAGGATCGTGTTCGCCTCCTCCGGGCCCTGCGTTCCGGCCGGGTAGCTGGGCAGCGGGCCGTCGTCCTTCTCCCACGCCTCCAGGATCGGGTCGATGATCCGCCACTGCGCCTCCACCTCGTCGTCGCGCGTGAAGAGCGTGGCGTCGCCGCGCATGGCGTCCATGATCAGGCGCTCGTACGCCTCGGGGGACTGCGACAGGAACGACGTGCCGTACAGGAACTCCATGTTCACCGGGCGGATGCGCATGCGCGAGCCCGGGATCTTCGCCCCAAACGAGATCGAGACGCCCTCGTTCGGCTGCATGGCGAGGATCAGCTGGTTGGGCTGCACCCCCACGGAGCCTTCCGCCTGGAACGCCAGGTGCGGCACCGGCTTCAGCGTCACCGCGATCTCGGTGACCTTGCGGGCGAGCCGCTTGCCGGTGCGCAGGTAGATCGGCACGCCCGCCCAGCGCCAGTTGTCGACCTCGAGGCGCAGGGCCACGTGGGTCTCGGTGCGGGAGTCAGGGGGTACGCCCTCCTCCTCGAGGTAGCCGACCGCCTCCTTGCCCTCTGCCATCCCCGCCGTGTACTGGGCGCGCACCACCGCCTCGGCGGGCGGCGGCTCGACAGCGTGCAGGACCTTCACCTTCTCGTCGCGCACCTCGTCGGCCTCGAAGGTCACGGGGGGCTCCATGCACAGCAGGCTGAGCAGCTGGAGCATGTGGTTCTGCACCAGGTCGCGCAGCGCGCCGGCCGAGTCGTAGTAGCCGGCGCGGCGCCCGATGCCGATGTCCTCGGCTGCCGTGATCTGCACGTAGTCGATGTAGTTGCGGTTCCAGATCGGCTCGAACATGCCGTTCGCGAAGCGAAAGGCGAGCATGTTCTGGACCGTCTCCTTGCCCAGGTAGTGGTCGATCCGGAAGATCTGCGACTCGGAAAGCACCGACAGCAGCTCGCGGTTCAGCTCCAGGGCCTCGGCCAGGCGGGTGCCGAAGGGCTTCTCGATCACCACCCGCACGTCGGCCTCCGGGTGCTTGTGCAGTCCGTGCTCGCCGAGCTTCTTCACGATCAGCGCGAAGAAGCTCGGGGCCGTCGAGAGGTAGAAGATGCGGTTGAACGCGATCCCCGCCTCCTCGCCGAACCTGCCGAGCTCCTCCTTGAGCCTCTCGAAGACGGCGTCGTCGTCGAACGTCCCGGGCACGTAGCGCACCTGCTCGAGCAGCTTGTCGAGCACCTGGGGGTCGGGCGGGCGGCGCGAGTACTGCTGGATGGACTCGCGCGCCATCCCGCGGTAGTCCTCGTGCGGGATGTCCGAGCGGGAGACCGCGATCAGGTTGAAGCGCTCTGGAAGGGCGCCCTCGTGCGCGAGGTTGTAGATCGCGGGCAGGAGCTTGCGGTGGGCGAGGTCGCCCGTGGCGCCGAAGATCACGAGCGTGGTCGGGTGGACCGGGAGCCGCTCCAGTCCCTCGACGAGGGGGTTCTCGGTCTCGGCGACCGCCACCCGCCTACTCCGCCTGCGGCTGCTTCTGCGCCGCTGGGTCGGCCGCGACCACGGCGTGGCCCCCGAACTGGTTGCGCAGCGCGGCGTTCACCTTCGCCGCGAAAGCGCCCTGGCCGCGCGAGGAGAAGCGCTCGTACAGGGAGGCGGTGATCACCGGCGCCGGCACCCGGCGCTCGATGGCGTCCTCGACCGTCCAGCGCCCCTCCCCGGAGTCCTCGACGTAGGGAGCGATCGCGGCCAGGTCGTTGCCCTCCTGCTCGAAGGCCCGCGCGGCCAGCTCGCAGAGCCACGAGCGCACGACCGAGCCCTGCATCCAGAGGTGCGCGATCTTGGCGTTGTCGAGCTCGTACTCGCAGGCGTCGAAGAGCGCGAAGCCCTCGGCGTAGGCCTGCATCATCCCGTACTCGATCCCGTTGTGGACCATCTTCACGTAGTGGCCCGCGCCCGTGGGGCCGAAGTGGCCCCAGCCGGGGCCGTGCTCCTCGGTG
This sequence comes from Thermoleophilaceae bacterium, assembly GCA_035633575.1. Classification (GTDB taxonomy): domain Bacteria; phylum Actinomycetota; class Thermoleophilia; order Solirubrobacterales; family Thermoleophilaceae; genus JACVRW01. The sequence continues at coordinate 2,474 of DASQER010000201.1, read as the reverse complement.
GGCTGCGGCGCGAGCACGTCGAGGATCGGGCCGAGCCGCTCCACGGCCTCGTCGGGGCCGCCGACCATCATGCAGTAGCCCACGTCGATGCCCCAAACGCCGCCGCTCGTGCCCACGTCCACGTAGTGGATGCCCTTCGGCCTGAGCTGCTCCTGGCGGCGCTTGTCGTCCGTCCAGCGCGAGTTGCCGCCGTCGACGATCGTGTCGCCCTCGCCGAGCAGGTCGCCCAGCTCGGCGACCGTGCTCTCGGTCGGGTCGCCCGCCGGCACCATGATCCACACGGCGCGCGGCGGGTCGAGCTTCGAGACCAGCTCCTCGAGCGAGGAGGCGGAGCTCGCGCCGCGGCCCTCCGCCTCGCTCACCGCGCCGGCGTCGAAGTCGAACACGACGCACTCGTGCTCGGAGTCGCGCTGGATGCGGTGGACCATGTTCCCGCCCATCTTCCCGAGGCCAACGAACCCGAGCTGCATCAGATCAACCTCCTCACGGCCTCGGCCCCCTCGATCTCCACGCGCACGACCTTCAGGCCGTGCTCGCGCAGCGTCTGCATGTCGCCCAGCGCCTGCGCGTTCTTCAGGTACTCGAACGAGTAGCCCGCCTCCGGGATCTCCACGTCCTCCTCGGCCCGCTGGTAGAGCTGGATGAAGAGCCCGTTGGGCGGTCCCCCCTTGTGGTACTGGCCCGTGGAGTGCAGGTAGCGCGGGCCGTAGCCGAACGTGGTCGCGCAGCGAGTGCGCTCGCGGAGCCTCTCGCGCAGCTCGGTCACCGCGGCGTCGAACTCCTCCGACGGCGTCACGTAGCCCAGGATCGCGATGTAGCTCGGCGGGGAGGCATCGCTCAGCAGCTCCTCGAGGGACCCCGGGTCGAGCTCCGGCAGGCCCTCCGAGAGGATGCGCGCGGTGTTGTCCTTGGCCTCCTGCACGTTCGGCTGGTCGAACGGGTTGATCCCGAGCGCCCAGCCGGCCACCGCGGTGGCGAACTCGGCGAAGAAGAAGATCCGTCCGAGGTCGGCGGCGCCGCCGGTCACCGCCAGCGTGGCGGTCGGGTGCCCCGCGCGTGCCAGCGCTTCAACCTTCGCGTCCAGGTCGGCGTCCGGCTCGTCCTCGTTGCGCAGGTAGGCGAACACGCGGTCGTCGCCGTAGGCCTCCGGCCCGGCGAGCGGCTCGTCCGCCACCGGCAGCACTCCCCTCCCCTGCTTGCCGGTCGACTCGGCGATCAGCTGCTCGACCCAGAGGCCGAAGCTCGAGATCGGGTCCGAGACGGCGAAGGTGAGCTTGTCGCGTCCCCGCAGGGCCAGCTCGCCCATCACGCAGCCGAGCCAGAGGCCGGAGTTGCCCTGCCCGGAGTCGAACTGGGCGCAGTTCTGCTCTGCCACCTGAGCCTGGTGGAGCATCCCCTCGACGTTCACGCCCGCGCACGCGGCCGGCACGAGCCCGAAGTAGGAGAGCACGGAGTAGCGGCCGCCGATCTCCGGGTCGTTCTCGAACACGCGCCGGAAGCCGCGCTCACGGGCCAGCTCTGCCAGCGGGCTGCCGGGGTCGGTGACCGCGCAGAAGCGCGAGCCGTCGCCCCCCGTGCGCTCGAGGAAGTAGCGCATGTGCGAGAGCGTCTCGATGGTGCCCCCCGACTTCGAGGAGACGATGAAGAGCGTCCTGTCGAGGTCGATGGAGCGCTCCGTCTCGAGCACGGCGCCCGGATCGGTCGAGTCGAGCACGTGCAGGCGCATGCCGTCCGGCACCTCGCCGTAGGAGCGCCGGATCACCTCGGGCCCGAGGCTCGAGCCGCCCATGCCGAGCAGCAGGGCGTGCTCGAGGCCGTCCGCCTTCGCCCGCTCGGCGAACTCGTGCAGCTCGCCCGCGTGCTCGAGCATCTTCTCGCTGATCGTGAGCCAGCCGAGCCGGTCGGCGATCTCGGGCACGCCGGGGCCGCCCCAGAGCGACTCGTCCCGCGCCCAGACGCGCTTGGCCACGCTCTCCGCCTGCGCCGTCTGCACGCGCCCGGTCACCGCGGGCTCGAGCTCGTCCGGCAGCGACGCCTTGATCGTCTTCGGCCTGCCGGTCACGATCCCCTCGCGCGCCAGCTCGATGCCGCCGACCAGCGCGTCGAACGGCTCCACGAACTTCTCGATCCCCTCGCGCAGGAGCTTCGCGGTGACCTCGCCCATGTCGATGCCGGCCGCGGCGAGGCGCTCGAGGTCGGCGCTCGGGTCCTGGTCGGCCGTCGGGCCAGTCACCTCGAGCCCCTCCGCGCATGCGAGCAGCGTCGGCATCGGCATCGTGTTCACGGTGTCGGGGCCCACGAGCGAGTCCACGTACTTGGTCTCGGGGTAGAGCGGGTCCTTCACGCCGGTCGACGCCCACAGCGGCCGCTGCACCGGAGCGCCCGCCTCGCGCAGGGCGTCGAAGCGCTCGCCCCTGAAGAGCTCCTTGAAACGGACGTACGCGGCCCGGGCGTTCGCGATCGCGGCGAGGTCG
>DASQER010000200.1:0-2156 GCA_035633575.1 Thermoleophilaceae bacterium | reverse complement strand
GAGGTGGCGGGCGCGACGGTCAACGCCGGCGGCCGCCTGGTGGTGCGGGCCACGCGCGTGGGTGCCGACACCGCGCTCGCCCAGATCGCCCGGCTCGTGACCGACGCCCAGTCGGGCAAGGCGCCGGTCCAGCGGCTCGCCGACCGCGTCTCGGCCGTGTTCGTGCCCGCCGTCGTGGTCCTGGCGCTCGGCACTCTCGCCCTATGGCTCGCCCTCGGGGAGAGTGCGGAGCCGGCGTTCACCGCGGCCGTGGCGGTGCTGATCGTGGCCTGCCCCTGCGCGCTCGGCCTCGCGACGCCCACGCCCTGCTGGTCGGCAGCGGGCGCGGCGCGCAGCTCGGCCTCCTGATCAAGGGGCCCGAGATCCTCGAGAGCACGCGCCGGGTGGACACCGTGGTGCTCGACAAGACCGGGACCGTCACGAGCGGTCGCATGAGCCTCGTGGACGTGGTGCTCGCCGGCGGCGTGGAGCGCGGCGAGGCGCTGCGCCTCGCGGGCGCGGTCGAGCACGCCTCGGAGCACCCGATCGCGCAGGCGATCGCCCGCGCGGCGCGGGAGGCCGGCCTCCCGCCCGTGGAGGGCTTCGTGAACCTGGAAGGACTCGGCGTTCGCGGCGTCGTGGAGGGGCGCGAGCTCCTCGTCGGCCGTCCGGCGCTGCTGGCCGCGCACGGCATCACGCTGCCGCCGGAGCTCACGCAGGCGCGCGAGCGCGCCGAGCAGCAGGGCCGCACCGCCGTGGCCGCCGGCTGGGACGGCGCCGCCCGCGCGCTGTTCGTGGTGGCGGACACGGTCAAGCCGGGCAGCGCGGACGCGGTTCGCGCCCTGCGTGAGCTCGGGCTGCGCCCCGTGCTCCTCACCGGCGACAACGAGCGCACCGCCCGAGCGGTGGCCGCGCAGGTGGGCATCGAGGAGGCGATCGCGGAGGTGCTGCCGGCCGAGAAGGCCGCCGTGGTGCGCCGCCTCCAGGACGAGGGGCGCGTGGTGGCGATGGTGGGCGACGGCGTGAACGACGCCCCGGCGCTCGCCCAGGCCGACCTCGGGCTCGCGATCGGCACGGGCACCGACGTGGCCATCGAGGCGAGCGACCTCACGCTGGTCTCGGGTGACCTGCGCGCGGCGGCCGACGCCATCCGCCTCTCGCGCCGCACGCTCAGGACGATCAAGGGCAACCTCTTCTGGGCCTTCGCCTACAACGTCGCGGCGCTCCCGCTGGCCGCTGCCGGCCACCTGAACCCGCTGGTGGCCGGCGCGGCGATGGCGTTCAGCTCGGTCTTCGTCGTCACCAACTCGCTGCGTCTGCGCCGCTTCCGCGCGCTCCGGGTTCAGCCGAGCTCTGCCACGAGCTCGCCGACGGACTCAACGATCCGCGACGGCCGGTACGAGTAGCGCTCCTCCTCGCCGGGCTGGGTGACCCCGGTCATGACGAGGATCGTCTCGAGCCCCGCCTCGAGGCCGGACACGACGTCGGTGTCCATGCGATCCCCGACCATCGCCGTGGTCTCCGAGTGCGCGTCGATCGCGTTGAGCGCCGAGCGCATCATCAGCGGGTTCGGCTTGCCCACGTAGTACGGGTCCACACCCGTCGCGCGGCTGATCAGCGCCGCCACGGAGCCGGTGGCCGGCAGCGGGCCGTCCGGAGTGGGGCCGACGTTGTCGGGGTTCGTGGCGATGAAGCGGGACCCGGCGGCGATCAGGCGGATCCCCTCGGTGATGCGCTCGAAGCTGTACGTGCGGGTCTCGCCGAGCACCACGTAGTCCGGGTCGCGCTCGCTGAGCGTGTAGCCGTGGCTGTGGAGGGCCGTGGTGAGGCCGGACTCGCCGATCACGAAGGCCGACCCGCCAGGGCGCTGGTCCCGCAGGAACTGCGCCGTGGCGAGGGCCGAGGTCCAGATCGACTCCTCCGGCACCTCGAGCCCTGTGCGCCGCAGGCGCGCGGCGAGGTCGCGGCGCGTGTACATCGAGTTGTTCGTCAGGACGAGGAACGGCAGCCCCAGCTCGCGCAGGCGGGTCAGGAATTCCTGCGCGCCCGGGATGGCGTGCTGCTCGCGCACCAGCACGCCGTCCATGTCCATCAACCAGGAGCGGATCTCGCGGTGGCTCATGCGGCGTAATTCTCGCTGCCCATGACGTGAAGAGATATGTACGGCTCGTTGCCGA
>DASQER010000199.1:0-4667 GCA_035633575.1 Thermoleophilaceae bacterium | reverse complement strand
CGACGAGGAGGAGGCGCCCGACTCGAAGCACCGCGACATCTCCTGGAGCAGGCTCCTGCTCGCGGGCGCCATTCAGGGAGCCATCTTCCGGGCGGCCAAGCAGGCGACCGATCACGCGGCCCGCCGCGCCTTCTACCGCACGACCGGCTCCTGGCCGGGCGATAAGCAGCCGGATCCCGAATAACGCAGGCCCCGCCAGGGAGACGGGGAACGTGGTGCTCCTCACCGAGGCCACTCGCTGCGGAACCAATACCGGTCTACGCTCTTCTGGTGCAGCCTGGACAAATGTTTGAGGCCACTCAAGCCGAAGCCCGACGATGCCGAGATAGATAACGTGGCCCCTTTCCACCCCCTGCGCTACGAAGCGCGGGCGTTTGCCGCCCGCTTCGTGGCGGCGCTTGCCATTTTCTGCACGATCGCCGTCGTGCTGCTTGCGGGGAGTGCTCAGGGGCCGATCGCCAGCGCCGAGGCCAGGAACCACCAGGGGTCCTGGAACGGCAACGGCCACGGCAACTGGAACGGCAACGGCAACGGCAACAACGCCGAACAGACGGACGAGCAGGACAGCGAGGACGCCGCGCCGCAGGGCAACGGCGCCGCAAACGGAAACGGAAACGCCTGGGGCCGCGGCGGCGGAGGCAAGTGGGATCCGCCGGACCCCGTGGACCCTGCAGCTCCGCCCACCAGCACCACGCCGGCTCCGACCCCTGAGCCCGCGCCGTCCCCCACGGGGAACGACGACGACGACGACGGGAACGGCAGGCCGGACAACGGCGACGGCAACCCCCAGCAGACCGGCGCCGGCGGCAAGGGCGACACCGCCGATCCGGAACCTGCTCCGCAGGGCAACACCCCGACCACTCAGCCGGCTCAGCCGGAGACGCCTGCGACCCCGGACCCGCAGACTTCAACGCCGCCGGCGCCCGTGGCGCTCGGCAGCGAGCCGGGCTCGCGCGCCGGGCGCGGCAACCGCGTCCGCTTCGAGCGCGGCACCGGAAACGCTCGCCCCCGTGCGACCAACCCCGGCCAGGTGGCCGGAGTGGGCGGCACCGAGGCCGAGTTCCAGCCGGCTCCCGCCGCGGGCGCCGGCGCCTTCGACCCGGTGGGCGAGGCCAGGAACGGCGGCGACGGCAGCGCGAACCCGCGCGACCGGCGCGCGCGTTCGAACGAGGCCAAGACCACCAAGGCGGGCCCGCCGATCATTCGCGAGATCCCGCGCTTCGTGGAGCAGGTGCCCGCCGCGCTGAAGTTCGCGCTCGCGGTCACCGGCGTCTTCTCGATCCTGCTGAGCCTCGCCTACCTCGTCACCACCATGCGCAACCGCTCGCTGGCGCGCCAGCGCCGCGAGCTGCTCCAAGAGGTCGGCCTCCTGCAGAGCGCGCTGCTCCCGCCGGTGCCGGACCGCGTCGGCGGCCTGCGCACCTCGGTGGCCTACCGCCCGGCCGACGGCCCGGGCGCGGGCGGAGACTTCTACGACGTGCTGCCCCTCCCGGGCGGGCGCGTCGGCTTCATCCTCGGCGACGTGTCCGGCCACGGCCGCGGCGCTCTCGCCCGCACCGCCTTCATGCGCTACACGCTGCGCGCCTACCTCGAGGCCGGCCTCGAGCCCCGGGTGGCGCTGCAGGTGGCCGGCCGAGTGATCGACGAGAACCTCGGCGGAGACTTCGCAACCGTGCTCCTGGCCGTGCACGATCCGGAAACGGGCTCGCTGACGTACGCGACCGCCGGGCACCCGGCGCCGCTCGTGGTCGGCCCGCAGCCGCACGACCCGGTGACCGCGGGCTCGTCGCCGCCCATCGGGGTCGGCGTGCGCACCGGGCTGCGCCAGACGACGGTGCCGCTGGTGTCCGGCTCGGTCGCCGCCATGTTCACCGACGGGCTCCTGGAGGCCCGCACCGACGGCGGCCTGCTCGGCCGCGAGCGGCTCCAGGAGCTGCTCGAGGAGCTCGGCGACGACGCCACCGCACGCGGGCTGGTGGAGGCCGTGAACCGCGAGGCGCGGGTGATGTCCGACGACATCGCCGCCGTCGTGATCCAGCCGACGAACGCGGCGACCGCCGGCCTCTTCCGCACTGAGCAGCTCGAGCTGACCGCGCGCGAGCTCGACACCCAGATCGCACAGAGCTTCCTCGAGGCGTGCGGGGTCTCGCACGTGGATGTCGAGGCCGCGCTCTACGACGCCCGCATGATCGCCGACCGCTTCGGCGGCGTGATCCTCCACGTGGTGTTCGGCAACCGCCTCCGGGTGGAGGTGCTCCCGCGCAACGTGGAGAGCATCGAGGCGGCGTCGCGCCGCGCCGCCGCAGCGCGCTAGAGCTGATCCAGTAGCCTCACGCTCCGCGTGAGCACGGAGGCCGAGACCCAGGAGGCGACCGCTCTCCACGGCGGCCGGCTGGTTGCGAAGCGCCTGAAGGCGCACGGCGTCTCGAAGCTGTTCACGCTGTCGGGCGGGCACCTCTTCTCGATCTACGACGGCTGTCGCGAGGAGGGCATCGACATCGTGGACGTGCGCCACGAGCAGTCGGCGGCGTTCGCGGCGGAGGGCTGGGCGAAAGCCACCCGGCAGCCGGGCGTGTGCGCGCTCACCGCCGGCCCGGGCGTGACCAACGGCATGAGCGCGATGGCCTCCGCGCTGATGAACGCCTCGCCGATGCTGGCGCTCGGCGGGCGCGCCCCGGCGGCTCGCTGGGGCATGGGGTCGCTTCAGGAGATCGACCACATCCCCTTCGTCGCGCCGCTCACCAAGCTCGCCCGCACGGCCGGTGCGACCGCCGAGATCCCGGCGCTGGTGGACGAGGCGCTGCGCGCCTCCATCGAGCCGCCGAGCGGTCCGACGTTCATCGACTTCCCGCTGGACCAGGTCTTCATGGAGGCGTCCGTCGACGCCGACGCGCCAGCCTCGCTGCCCGACCCGGCGGCGCTGCCGTCCGCCGACGGTGACGCGCTCGACCGCGCCGCCGAGCTGCTGCGCGGGGCCGCCCGCCCGGTCGTCATGGCCGGGACCGGGCTCTACTGGGCGCACGGCGAGAACGCGCTGCGCGAGCTCTGCGAGGAGCTCCAGATCCCGGTGTTCCTCAACGGTCTCGGGCGCGGATGCGTGCCCGCCGACCACCCGATGTTCTTCTCACGCGCGCGCGGCACCGGCCTCAAGGGCGCCGACGTGGCGCTGGTGGTCGGCGTGCCGATGGACTTCCGGCTCGCCTTCGGCGGCTCCTTCGGCGAGGAGACGCAGCTGATCGTGGTGGGCTCGGCACGGCCCGAGCGCGAGCATCCCCGCGAGGTGGCGGCCGAGCTGTACGGGTCCGTTGCGGGCACGCTCGCCGCGCTGCGCTCGGGAGCGGAGGGGGGCCCCGACCGCTCGGGCTGGGTCAACGAGCTGCGCGAGGTCGAGAACGAGAAGCGGGCCGCCGAACAGGAGGACCTCACGGACGGCCGCTCGCCGCTGCACCCGATGCGCGTGTACGGCGAGCTGGCCTCGGTGCTGGACCGCGACGCGATCGTGATCGGCGACGGCGGCGACTTCGTCTCCTTCGCCGGCCGCATGGTCGAGACCTACGAGCCCGGCTGCTGGATGGACCCGGGTCCCTACGGCTGCCTCGGCAGCGGACCGGGCGCCGCGCTGGCCGCCAAGATCGCGCACCCGGACCGTCAGGTCTGCCTGCTGCTGGGCGACGGCGCGTTCGGCTTCTCGGGCCTCGAGTACGACACCTTCGTCCGCCACGGCATCCCGGTCGTCGGCGTGATGGGCAACAACGGGATCTGGGCGCTCGAGAAGCACCCGATGGAGTTCCTCTACGGGTACTCGGTCGCCGCCGACCTCCAGCCCGGCTGCCGCTACGACGAGGTGGTGCGCGCCCTCGGCGGGCACGGCGAGCTCGTCGAGCGCCCGGACGAGCTGCGCCCGGCCCTGGAGCGCGCCTTCGCGAGCGGACAGCCCGCGCTCGTCAACGTCCTCACCGATCCAACCGTCGTATATCCGCGCAAGGCGAATCTCGCCTAGCGGAAAATCAGGCCTTTCGCTATCCGGAAACCTGGGTTATAGTGGCGGCGCTGGGTGGGGATGCTGTGCGGCAAACCCGCTGGCCTTCACTCGGTACATAGGTTCGGGCGAAGCCGCATCGTATCGGCGCCTCCCGCCGTCCGAACCGTAAGGCCCTTTCATGGCACGTACCCCTGCCCGTCCTGATAGGGCCGTTTCAGAGAATCGCCCGCATGATGCGGGCGGTTCTCTTTTCTAGGGGGCTGCCGCCAGCGCCGCGCCGTGCAGGATGTCGGCGTCGCTCACCTCGATCTCGTCGAGGCCGAAGGCGCGGATCGACTCGACGAGGATGGTCGCGCCGGCCACGATCGTGGGCGCCCGATCGGGGTGGAGGCCCTCGACCCGCCGTCGCTCCTGCAACGGCAGCGCGGCGAGCATGGCGAGGATCCGCTCGCAGGCGGCGAGGCTCATGCGGTAGCCGTGGACCTCGTCGGCGCCGTCTATGGCCGCGAGCGAGGTGGCGGTGCCGGCGACGGCGATGCCCTGCTCGGCCGTGACTCCGCGGACGTCCTCACCCAGTATCCGCCCCACATCGGCCGCGAGCCGCTCCAGTTCCTCGTGGGTGGGCGGATCGCTCCGCAGAAACCGTTCCGTATGGCGGACTGAGCCCATGGTCGTCGAGACGTGG
>DASQER010000198.1:0-3777 GCA_035633575.1 Thermoleophilaceae bacterium | reverse complement strand
CCCAGGAGTTGTTGGAGATCCTCGCGCCCGCGGCCCAGGCGTCCCCGACCAGGGTCGTGTAGTTGACCGAGGCGGCGGCGCCGTTGCAGCGAAAGACCTTCGATGCCCCGACCTGCGCGAAGGGCGCCACGCCGAGGCCGTGCCTGTAGCTCTCGGCGTCCTGGCCGGCGGCCGCACTCAGGCCCGCGGCGATCGAGGTGACGTTGGTGCCGTGCCCGCCGCAGTCGGTGGCGTCCGGGTCGAGCGTGTAGTCGTGGGTGTAGCTCACGCGTCCGAGCAGGTCCGGGTGGACGAGCGCGGTATCCCCACGGTCGAGGCCCGAGTCCGTCACGTCGATGGCGAAGCCGAAGGGGGCTCCGAAGCCCTTCGACGTCAGCCATGCGTCGTACCCCGCACCGCTCGGCGCGTTGCCGGTCAGGTTGCCGGCCACGATCTGTGCGCCGCGCTCATCGTGCAGCTGTGGCACGCCGTAGGGCTCGATCGCCACGACCGCGGGGTCCGCCGCGAGGTCGCTCACCTCGGCGGCGCTGAGATCGAGGAACTGGGTGCGCACCCGGGCCACCGACAGCGCGGGCGCGATCTCCGGCCCGGCCTGCTCGGCGTCGCCGCGGGCATCCTCCCCCGGCGCACCGGCCACGGTCTGAACGGCCACGCGGCCGCTAGAGGCGCCGCGCTCCACCTTGTCGCCGGGACGCAGCGCGGTCGCCGCGCGCACCGCCGGGTCGGATCCCACCAGCTCGGTCACCCTGTCGAGGGCCTGGCCCTCGGCGTGGACGATGTATCCGTTCTGGGCGGCGTAGCCGAGGACGGTGGCGCCGGTGGCGCGCAGCCGGGCCAGCCACTCGCCCTTCACGGGGGCCACGAACTGGACGAGCACCAGCGCCTCGCCGCGGTCGGGAGCCTCCTTGCCCGCGAGCGAAGGCCGCCCAGCCGGGTCGACCTCGCCGCCGGCCAGCCGGACCTCGCGCATGTCGTCGCGGCGGGTCGCGCCCGCGCCCCGCAGGCGCTGATCGTCGTCACCCGTCGCCTCGACGAGCGAGAACGCGTCGTAGCGCGCGACCACGCGCGCGTGCGAGCGCTCCAAGGCCAGCTCACCCTTGGCGGAATCGGGCACGACGAGCAGGTGCGCGGAGGTGTCGGGGCGCGGCGATTCGGCGCTCGCCAGGGACGCGCCTGCTACCAGACCGCCGAGGGCGGCCGCTGCCAGAGCGAGATGACGAATACGAGCGAGGTCGATACGGAGCCCTTTCCCGCTTCACGACGCCGATTGCGGGAGGCACGGTCTGTATCGGCAGACCTCGTACAAACCACTAGTCCCCGAAAGACGGTTAGAACATCCGTCCACGAAGGGAGAAGGCTGCTTCAGCGGGCCGGAGTGAGCTCGGCCGGCACGGTCTGGTCTGCCACCGCCTCGACCGTCTCCTCCTCGCCCGGCAGGCCGTCCTCGCGGGCGCAGACGACCCGGAAGGAGCCCGTTCCGAGGTCCGGGTTGGAGCGGATCGGGAGGCCGCGGATCGAGTCCCAGCCGAGCCGCTCGATCTCGAAGGGGTTCATCTCGATCGCCACCGCGGGCCAGTCGCAGGTGCGGTTGTGCTGGTCGACCGCCTTCGAGATCGCCTCGAGGTTCTTCGCCTCGGCCGGGCTCATCGCGACGCGGGCTCGCCGAGGATCTTCGTGTAGTGCTCGATCGTGCGCTGGATGCCGTCGCGCACGTCGATCTCCAGCTCCCATCCGAGCAGGTCCCGCGCCCGGGCTATGTCGGGCTGCCGGACCTGCGGGTCGTCCACGGGGAGCGCCTCGAACACGAGCTCCGAGCGCGACTCCGTCAGCTCGATCACGAGCTTCGCCATCTCGAGCAGCGTCATCTCGTTCGGGTTGCCGATGTTCACCGGCTCGTGGACCTCGGACTCGGCCAGCAGCACGATGCCGCGGACGAGGTCGTCGACGTAACAGAAGCTGCGCGTCTGGGAGCCGTCGCCGAACACCGTCACCGGCCGGTCGGCCAGCGCCTGGCCCATGAACGCGGGGATGGCGCGGCCGTCGTTCGGCCGCATGCGCGGGCCGAAGGTGTTGAAGATGCGGACGATCGCGGTGTTCACGCCCTGCTGGCGCAGGTAGGCCATCGTCAGCGCCTCGGCGTAGCGCTTGGCCTCGTCGTAGACGCCGCGGGGGCCGATCGGGTTGACGTTCCCCCAGTAGGTCTCCGGCTGCGGGTGGACGAGCGGGTCGCCGTACACCTCGGAGGTGGAGGCGAGCAGGAAGCGGGCGCGATGCTTCTTCGCGAGGCCGAGCGTGTTGTGCGTGCCGTAGGCGCCGACCTTCAGCGTGTGCAGCGGCAGGCGCGCGTAGTCGATCGGCGACGCGGGCGACGCCATGTGGTAGACGAAGTCCACCGGCTCCTCGATCTCGTAGTGCTCGGTGATGTCGAACATCTCGAAGCGGAAGTCCACGCCGTTCTTCAGGTGCCGGATGTTCTCGAGCGAGCCGGTCTCGAGGTTGTCCACGCAGATCACGCGCTGGCCGCGCGCGATCAGGTAGTCGCACAGGTGGGAGCCGAGGAAGCCGGCGCCGCCGGTCACCAGAGAGGTCGGCATCGGGACGAGGGTAGCGCTAGCCGCTAGCGCGGGGCGAAATCGACGACGACCTTGATGTCGTCGTCGCGCTTCGCGAGCGCCTCCTGCCAGTCGTCGAGCGGCACGCTGCGGGTCACGAGCCGCCGGAGCCAGTCGGGGTCCGCGTCGCGCAGCGAGCGCACCGCCCGATCGAAGTGGCGCCGGTTCGCGTTCACCGAGCCGAACACGACGTCGTTCTCGAGCACCAGCTCGTCGTTGAGCGCGCCGACGTCGACGCTGAGGGTGCGCGAGGAGGCGACGCCCGTCAGGCAGACGATCGCCCCGGGCGCTGTGTGGCGCATGGCGCCCGCCACGAGCTCGGCCACGCCGGTGCACTCGACGACGAGGTCGGGCTCGATCTCCTTCGCGACCTCCGCGATGTCGCCGGCGTGGTACTGGGCGCCGAGCGCGTGGACGGCGTCCGGCTTCGCGCCCTCGGTGCTGCGGTCGAGCACGTGCACCTCGAGGCCGCGCTGCGCGCCCATGAGCGCCGCGAGCAGGCCGATCGGCCCCGCGCCCGTCACGAGCACGCGCTCGTGAGCGGAGCAGGCGCGGGCGCTGATCCGGTCGATCTGCTCCCACGCCTTGGCGAGCACGCTGGCCGGCTCGGTGAGGACGCCGAGCGTCCCGAGCTCGTCCGGGATCGGCACGGCGAAGTCACGCTCGAGGGTCACGAGCTCGGCGCCGTAGCCGTCGAGAGCCTTGATCCCGCGCTCGGTGTAGCGGCCGTTGCGGCACATGTCCCACTCGCCCTGGGCGCAGCAGGCGCAGGGCACGGGGTCGGGGCGCCGCACGATGCCGGCCACGAGCTCGCCCGTCTCCCGCACGCGACCGAGCAGCTCGTGCCCGAGCACGAGCCGCTCGCTGCCCGGCGGCGGCTCGCCGTGAACGCCCTCGACGATCTCCCTGTCGGTGCCACAGACGCCGACGTAGAGCGGCTCCACGAGGAGCTCGCCGTCTCGCGGCGCCGGCTCGGGCAGCTCGCTCAGCTCGGCGCTGTCCGGCCGGCCGGGGATGACGGTCATCGCGCGCACAGCGCCCCGGGCAGGACTCGAACCTGCGACCCGCGGCTTAGAAGGCCGCCGCTCTATCCAGCTGAGCTACCGGGGCGGGTACCGGCTCAAAGCCTAGGCGTGCGGGCGGCGCGTGACGAGGTCAGCGGCCC